>NZ_JBPDVG010000010.1:0-117741 GCF_051851525.1 Lonepinella sp. BR2357
GCTATCTTTAAGCGAAAATAAAACGACGCACGTTAGAAAGTTTAAGTTTTCACAACAGTGCGTCGTTGTGTGGAGCGTATTATAGTGATCTGAAAATCCTTTGCAAGTGTTTTTTGCAAAAATTTTGCGAATTCTCTCTGACTGCTTAGTTTTTCAACTGTTTAATTAATTGGGGCAAATCTGCGACACTATCAATCACATAATCCGCCAAGGTTTCCCCCTCCGTAATCGCTTTCCCCGTTCTCACTAACACGTTATACGCCACATTCGCCCCTAAACCGGCTTGCAAATCTTCGATTTTATCGCCCACCATAAAAGATCGGCGAGGATCAATCTTTAATTCCTTAATTGCTTGTTGCAACATTCCCGATTTCGGTTTACGACAATCGCAATCTTGGCGAAACTCCCCATTCCCCTCAGGGTGATGTGGGCAATAATAAATGCCGTCCAAATCCACGCCCCGATCAGCGAGCGACCAATCCATCCATTCGGTTAATTGCAAAAACTGATCTTCGCTAAAATAACCACGCGCAATGCCCGATTGATTCGTGACTACAACCAACAAATAGCCCATCGCTTTCAACGCTTGTAACGCCTCAATACTGCCCTCAATAAATTGAAAATCATCAATTTGATGAACATAGCCATGATCGATATTTAACGTACCGTCCCGATCCAAAAAAATTGCTTTATTCATTTTCTTTTCCTTTTATATATCTGTCCGATTTATCCGCTTATTATCACACAAATATTATAATTGATAACGATATATTCTAAAAAGCCCACGAATAATGATTGACATAGCCATATAGACATCTAAAATAACCGGACGACATTTTTAATCATTTATCAAAGGGCTTATATGATTAAGCTAGAAAATATCACCAAAATTTTTGATAGTGCAGGAAAAAAACTCAAGGCACTAGACAATGTGTCATTACATGTCCCTGCGGGCAGTATTTGTGGTGTGATTGGTGCCTCTGGTGCAGGCAAAAGCACGCTTATTCGTTGCGTTAATTTATTAGAACGCCCAACATCAGGCGCTGTTATTGTTGACGGCAAAGATCTTATGGCGCTAGATGACGCACAACTCATCGCAGAACGCCGTAATATCGGCATGATTTTCCAACATTTCAACCTCTTGAGTTCACGTACGGTCTTTGGCAACATCGCCCTCCCGTTAGAACTTGAAAAAGCGACCCCACAAAAAATTCAACAAAAAGTCACCGCACTTTTAGAATTAGTTGGCTTAACCGATAAAAAAGATGTTTATCCGGCAAATTTATCTGGCGGGCAAAAACAAAGGGTCGCTATTGCACGTGCCTTGGCAAGTGATCCCCATGTATTACTTTGCGATGAAGCCACCAGTGCATTAGATCCGGCCACCACGCAATCGATCTTAAAATTATTAAAAGATATTAACCGCACTTTAGGTATCACTATCTTATTGATTACCCACGAAATGGACGTAGTCAAACGCATTTGCGACCAAGTGGCTGTTATCGACCGTGGTAGTTTAATTGAACAAGGCACGGTGAGCGAAATTTTCTCCAATCCGAAAACCGAGTTGGCACAAGACTTTATTCAAGCTACATTCCAAAACTATTTACCCGAAGAATATTTGGCCTTGCTATCTGACACACCGAAATCTGCGCATTCTTCGCCAATTATTCGCTTTGAATTTACTGGTCGCTCTGTGGACGCACCGTTAATCTCCCAAACTTCACGACGTTTTAATGTGTCCTTTAATATCTTAATGTCACAAATTGATTATGCAGGCGGCACCAAATTCGGTTTTACCATCGCTGAAGTCGAGGGCGATGAAGACGCTATAACCCAAGCAAAAATTTATTTAATGGAAAGCAATGTACGAGTGGAGGTGCTTGGTTATGTGGGATAATTTTATCAACGGCTTTAACAACATCAGCCCCCAAGTATGGCAACTTATTGGCTTAAGCACCTACGAAACCATTTATATGAGTTTCGCCGCTACCCTATTTGCCATTGTATTTGGCTTACCTTTGGGCGTGTGGACATTTTTAACCCAACCACAACAAGCCTTGGCGAATGCTAAAGTCAATCGTGTGTTGGAGGCCGTGATTAATATCGGGCGTTCAATTCCCTTTATCATTTTGTTATTCGACTTAATGCCAGTTACCCGTTTCTTAGTCGGCACGACGCTTGGCACCACAGCATCCATCATTCCCTTAGGTGTATCGGCTATGCCATTTTTTGCACGTTTAACGGCTAACGCTTTAGGCGATATTCCAAGCGGATTAACCGAAACGGCCAAAGCCATGGGAACCAGTGTATGGCAATTAGTCACCAAGTTTTATCTGCCTGAGGCCTTGCCAATGCTGATAAAAGCCACCACGCTCACTCTCGTCACCCTAATCGGCTACTCTGCCATGGCAGGTGCCGTGGGCGGTGGCGGTTTAGGTAATACCGCCATTTCTTACGGTTTACACCGCAATATGCCTTATGTGCTTTGGATCGCCACCATTATCATCGTATTAATCGTGATGATCTGCGAAAGATACGGCAACAAACTCGCTGATCGTTTCGATCATCGTTAATTTAACTTTACTTAATAAGGAACATTCTATGAATTTTAAAAAACTCCTCACCATCACCGCACTTAGCTCTGTTTTTGCGTTAACGGCGTGTAAAGATGACAAAAAACCAGAGGCCGCTGCCGCAGCACAACCTGCGCCACAAACCATCACCGTCGGTGTGATGTCAGGCCCTGAGCATCAAGTCGCCGAAATTGCAGCGAAAATTGCGAAAGAAAAATACAACCTAGATGTGAAATTCGTTGAATTTAACGACTATGCGTTACCAAATCCAGCGGTCAGTAAAGGCGACTTAGACATCAACGCAATGCAACACAAACCTTATTTAGACACAGACACCAAAGCCAACAACATCACTAATCTTGTGATCGTCGGCAACACCTTTGTTTACCCATTAGCGGGTTATTCAAAAACCATTAAAAACGTGTCTGAGTTAAAAGACGGTGCCAAAGTCGCCATTCCAAACGATCCAACCAATGGTGGCCGTGCCTTAATCTTATTAGAAAAACAAGGCTTATTAAAATTAAAAGACAACACTAACTTGGCCTCAACCGTGTTAGACATTGTAGAAAATCCAAAAAATCTACAAGTTGTGCCTGTTGACACAGCCGTCGCTGCTCGTGCTTTAGATGATGTAGATTTAGCCGTGGTCAATAACACTTATGCGAGCCAAGTTGGGTTAACTACCACTGACAACGGCGTTTTCGTGGAAGATAAAGACAGCCCATACGTGAATATCATCGTTGCACGTACCGATAACAAAGACAGCGCAGCGGTACAAAACTTCGTAAAATCTTACCAAACCGAAGAAGTTTACCAAGAAGCGGTAAAACACTTTAAAGATGGTGTGGTGAAAGGTTGGTAAATTAAGAAATATCCTGTTTATGCTAAAGTGCGGTGAAAATTCACCGCATTTTTTGTTAGTAAGATTTTACTTAGTAATAGGCTGTTTTGAGCACCATCAAACCTATTTTTGTGATCTTCATTCCAAAATTGATCATCATTTCTTGTTATTTTCCGCATATTCAACCTACACTGGATACCTGATTAACAAAACAAGGTATCCACATGCAACAACATCCACGCTATATCGATCTCACCACCGACTATGGGTTTAAACGCATTTTTGGTCGAGAAACTAACAAAGATTTATTAATGTCATTCCTCAATGAGCTATTTCAAGGTCGCAAAGTGATCAAAGATTTGGTCTACAATAAAAATGAACACCCAGGCGACATCCCCGAACAAGGCGCCGTTATTTTTGATCTGACTTGCACCGCCGATGATGACAGTCAATTTATTATCGAAGTGCAACGCCGCCATCAAGAACTGTTTAAACAACGTACTATTTATTACGGCGCCAAACTTATCAGTGATCAAGCGCCAAAAGGTCATCGCAGTGACTGGGGCTATGATATTACCGAAGTCTACGTTATCGCCATAATGGACGGTTTCCACTTTTCCAATAAACCCGATTATCTGCACGATATTTGCCTATGCCATCGAAAGACAGGCGAAATTTTTTATGATAAACTGGGCTTTATTTATCTAGAATTGCTAAATTTCAACAAACCTGAAGAGCAGTTAACCACTGACTTAGAACGTTGGTTATTTGTATTAAAAAATATGGCAAAATTAGACAAACTCTCGCCCTATTTACGCAAACCAATCTTCGAAAAGTTATTTAGCATTGCTGAATATACCAGACTCAATAAAGAGGAAAAAGATATGTACGATGTGAGTTTAAAACGCAAATGGGATGAATATGCTATACTTACAACTGCCAAAAAAGAGGGGATAGCACAAGGATTACAGCAAGGGCGTTTGAATACACTTAAAGAAAACGCTAGAAATATGCTTAATCGTGGGTTTGATGTTCAATTAATTTCGGAAGTTTTGGGCTTGCCTGTTGACGAAGTTAAAAAGTTGATGAATTGATATTTCCCGCTACACTCTCTAGCCACAGCATGGCATGGCCATACTTAACCCCATACGCCAGTGTGGGAGCATTACCCTCACAGATAGTGACATAAATAGTGCGGTGAAAAATCTTTTATTTTTTCACCGCACTTTTTGTTTAGGCTCGTTTCATATTCACAAAAAAGCCCCGCAATGCGGGGCTGAAAATGAAACAAACATTAGCTGTTTTGGGTGATTAGAATAATACTCTCACACCAGTTAAGACTTTGTGGTTTTTAAGAAGTTCTTTGCCACCTTGTTTAACTTTACCAGAACCGCCTTCAACATATACTGCAACGAATTTATTGAATTTATGATCTGCACCAATCATCCAACCATTCATTTTCACATTGGCAGCTGCTGAATCAGCTTTTTTCGCTGTACCGAAATAATATTGACCATAGACAGCGTTTTGTGCTGTTACATCATATTTTAAGCCGACTAAGAAACGGTTATTTTTGTGGAATGGACCACCAGCGTTAGCAATAGATTGGAAACCGATGTGAGCTGATTCTCTACCTTTAGTTGCTTTACCGTAAGCCCAGTCAAAACCTAAATGAACAGCTTTGTAGGTTACATCAAAACCAACACCCGCACGTTGTAATTTATATTCATCAACTTTAAGGCCTGTATTAGATTGAGTTACTTCAGTGAAACCAGAACCGAAACGAATAGCTACATCATCACCAAATTTTCCATCATAGAATAAACCTAAGCCATAACCTTGACCTTCATTCCAAGCTGTACCCACAGCGTTTCCATTTGCATCTTTTACGCTTCCTTTACCGCTAGATGTACCATCCTTTTTATTTGAATTACCAAAATAATAGTCAGCAGCTACACGCACACCGCCAAATGGCACAGACATAAATGTAGCGGCTTTTTTGTGCCCATCAAAGAACACGTTACCACCCCATTCATAGGTGTAGTTGGCTTTAGGAATATGGTCACCTAAATGTAATTGACTACCAAAGGTTAATGTACCAATTTTTTTATGAATAAAACCACCATATAAACGATGAGTACGGAAGTTGGCACCGATAGCATCCGCATTACCATTGTTGTTAGAGAAACGTAACTCTACACCACCGTAAGCAGAAATGTCATCCGCTAATTCTTGATAAGCACGTACACGCAAACGAGAACCCACATCGCGCAAGTCAGTACGTTGATCTTTTAAATTTTGTAACTCAAAATGCGCACGTCCATCAATATCAATTTTTGTGCCATCTTTTTGATAAACCACAGTTGCATTTGCAGCGCTAGAAACTAAGGCTGCGACGGCTAGAGCGATAAGTGTTTTTTTCATAATAATGTTTCCTTATTTTGGTTAAGTAACAAATCGATCATTTTCGACTAGAGTTTAGCAAATTGCTTTGCTTTTGAAGTTTTACTTCTTGATGTGAAATTTAAATGAATTATTTTTTTATGTCAATAATAGGGAATTTCACCAGAAAATACAAATTACATATAAATCAATAGGTTATAAAATTCTTCACCATGTTAAAAATGAGATCCAGATCACATTTTTGAAAGAAATTTTATTTTTATGGGAATGCCCCATTTTTATAACAATATGATTTTAAAGGTTATTTATAATATCAAAGACATTCATGGAGAAAATATTCAAAAATAATTTAATATAAAGAAACTTTATTTCAAAATTGTGATCTGGATCACATTTTTTGTGGGAACTTTTTGGGATTTTATAAGAAGTGAGGCGGGAAATAGACTTAAAAATCCCCCATACTGGCGGCGTATGGGGTTAAGCATCGTCACGCCACGCCGTGGCTAGAGAGTACGGCGAGAAACATCAATTTATCAGCTTTTTAATTTCATCCACAGGCAAGCCCAAAATTTCCGAAATTAATTGAACATCAAACCCACGATTAAGCATATTTCTAGCGTTTTCTTTAAGTGTATTCAAACGCCCTTGCTGTAATCCTTGTGCTATCCCCTCTTTTTTGGCAGTTGTAAGTATGGCATATTCATCCCATTTTCGTTTTAAACTCACATCGTACATTTCTTTTCCTCCTTTAACAAAGTGGCCTGTCAATACAGGCCACTTCGAAACAAAATTAATGCTGTAATTTTCGAACATCTTCTATAGGTAAGTTCAGATACTGAGAAATGGTCGCCACATCAACCCCAAGGTTGAGCATATTTTGGGCGTTTTCCTTAAGCGTATCCAAACGCCCTTGCTGTAATCCTTGTTCTAATCCTTGCCGTATTCCTCTTGTTTCAGCAGAGGTAAGCAAGGAATATTCATCCCATTTGCGTTTTAAACTGACGTCATACATTTATCTTCCTCCTTTAACATAGTGGTCTGTCAATACAGGCCACTTTGAAACAAAATTAATGCTGTAACTTTCGAACATCTTCTATGGGTAAGTTCAAATACTGAGAAATGGTCGCCACATCAACCCCAAGGTTAAGCATATTTCTGGCGCTTTCCTTAAGCGTATCCAAACGCCCTTGCTGTAATCCTTGTTCTAATCCTCGTTGTAATCCTTGCCGTATTCCTCTTGTTTCTGCAGAGGTAAGCAAGGAATATTCATCCCATTTGCGTTTTAAACTCACATCGTACATGTTTTTTTCCTCTTTATTGAGTCTGGTATATTCAGCAAAATAGATTGGTTTGCGTAAATAAGGCTAAAAACACAGTATTTTTAGCCCTATTTGAAACCACATCAATTCATCAAACTCTTAATTTCATCTACAGATAAACCCAAAACTTCCGAAATTAATTGAACATTAAACCCACGATTAAGCATATTTCTAGCGTTTTCTTTAAGTGTATTCAAACGCCCTTGCTCTATTCCTTGTTGTATTCCTTGTTGTATTCCCTGTTCTAATCCCTGTTCTAATCCCTGTTGTAATCCTTGCCGTATCCCCCTCGTTTCTGCAGAGGTAAGCAAGGAATATTCATCCCATTTGCGTTTTAAACTCACATCGTACATATCTTTTTCCTCTTTATTGAGTCTGGTATATTCAGCAATGCTAAATAACTTTTCGAAGATTGGTTTACGTAAATAAGGCGAGAGTTTGTCTAATTTTGCCATATTTTTTAGTACAAATAACCAACGTTCTAAGTCCGTGGTTAATTCTTCTTCAGGTTTGTTGAAATTTAGCAATTCTAGATAAATAAAACCCAGTTTATCATAAAAAATTTCGCCTGTCTTTCGGTGGCATAGGCAAATATCATGCAGATAATCGGGTTTATTGGAAAAGTGGAAACCGTCCATTATGGCGATAACGTAGACTTCGGTAATATCATAGCCCCAGTCACTGCGATGACCTTTTGGGGCTTGGTCGCTGATAAGTTTGGCGCCATAATAAATAGTACGTTGTTTAAACAGTTCTTGATGGCGTCGTTGTACTTCGATAATAAATTGGCTATCGTCATCGGCGGTACAAGTCAGGTCAAAAATAACGGCACCTTGTTCGGGGATGTCGCCTGAGTGTTCATTTTTGTTATACACCAAATCCTTGATCACTTTGCGGCCTTGAAATAGCTCATTGAGAAATGACATTAATAAATCTTTGTTAGTTTCTCGACCAAAAATACGTTTAAAGCCGTAGTCAGTGGTGAGATCGATATAGCGTGAATGTTGTTGCATGTGGATACCTTATTTTGTTAATCAGGTATCCAGTGTAGGTTGAATATGCGGAAAATAACAAGAAATGATGATCAGTTTTGGAATGAAGATCACAAAAATAGGCTTAATAATGCTCAAAACTGACTATTTTGCTCTATTGAATATCTTTATCAAGAAGTACGCTTTACAAAGTAAAAGCAGTTGATTTTATGTATTGAAAACATTACAATATACTATAATAAAGGAGTATAAATGAATGTAATAAAACAAACCGATGATTTTAAGAAATGGTTTAAATCCATGAAAGATCCCATTGCAAAAATTTTAGTCACCAAACGGATTGAAAGAGCAATATCTGGGAACTTTGGCGATCATAAATCGATTAATGATGGTGTGTATGAAATGCGTATTGATACAGGGAAAGGCTATCGAATTTACTATGCCAAAGCTGGAAATATTGTTTACATATTGCTTAATGGTGGGGATAAATCAACACAGCAATCGGATATTGAAAAAGCAAAAACAATCTGGACAGAAATTAAAACCGGTAAATTAATAATATAGAGGATAACTTAAATGACAGTTGAACATATTGATATTTCTCCCGAAATGATTGAAAAATACGGTATTACTGATTTTGATGCGGCAGAATACTTAGATAGCGATGAACTCATTGCCTTATATCTTTCTGAAACCTTAAAAACAGGCAATGATGAAGAATTTATACAAGCACTAAATACGATCGCAAGAGCAAAGGGAATGAATGAATTAGCCAAAAAAGCGGGGATTGGCAGAGAGAGTTTATATCAAACCTTATCTTCTAGCAAACCTCGCTTTGAAACGGTGAGAAAAATTCTTGCCGCTTTAAATATTGAACTGGTCCCAACCGTAAAAGCAGCGTAATACCACATCAAGACATTGCTTGATATAACATATCTAACCCCATACGCCAGTATGGGGAAATGTTACTTCCCAATACAAAACGAACTAAAAATATTCCCCAATAAATCATCTGAAGTAAATTGGCCCGTGATTTCGCTTAAATGGGTTTGCACAAGGCGGAGTTCTTCGGCCAGTAATTCACCGGCGTAGAATTGTGTCAGTTGAGTATGACCTTGTTGTAAATGTTCGGCGGCTTTTTCTAAGGCCTCTAAATGACGGCGACGGGCTAAGAATCCGCCCTCGGTACTGGTTTGATAACCCATGGCTTGTTTTAAATGTTCACGCAGTAAATCAATGCCTTGTTGATTGCGGGCAGAAAGGCGAATAACCGTATAGCCGTTTTCTTCGCTTAAACCAGTGATTTCACCGCTTAAATCGGTTTTATTGCGAATTAAGGTCACGGGAATATTGGACGGCAATTTCTGCAAAAATGCCGACCGCACTTTGTCGAGATCTGTCTGTTCGGTGCTATCTAACATCAAAAGAATACGGTCAGCCTGTTCCATTTCGGTCCAAGCTCGGTGAATCCCGATACGTTCCACTTCATCCGTGGCGTCACGTAACCCTGCGGTATCAATAATATGTAATGGCATGCCGTCAATATGAATATGCTCTCGTAACACATCTCTTGTGGTGCCTGCAATATCAGTCACAATCGCAGCCTCACGGCCTGCTAAGGCATTGAGCAAACTGGATTTACCCGCATTAGGACGCCCTGCGATCACCACTTTCATGCCCTCACGTAAAATCGATCCTTGCTTGGCCTCTGCTCGCACGTCGGCGAGTTGTGCAATGATTGCATTGAGTTTGTTCTCAATTTTTCCATCGGCCAGAAAATCAATTTCTTCATCAGGAAAATCAATGGCGGCCTCTACGTAAGTGCGTAAATAAATCACGTCATCCACTAATTGATTCACCTTGTTGGAGAATTCCCCTTGCAGGGATTTTAAAGCGGAACGTGCAGCTTGTTCCGAGGTGGCATCAATGAGATCCGCAATGGCCTCGGCTTGGGCGAGATCGAGTTTATCGTTTAAAAAGGCTTGTTCAGAAAATTCCCCAGGGCGAGCTAAACGTACACCAGACACTTGTAAAATCCGTTTCAGCAAGAGATCCAACACGACTTGCCCACCATGGCCTTGCAATTCCAAGACATCTTCACCAGTAAAGGAATTCGGGGATTGGAAAAATAAGGCAATGCCCTGATCTAATACCGTGCCGTCCTCGTCTTTAAAAGGCAGATAATTGGCGTAGCGAGCTTTGAGCGTTTTGCCCAACACGGCTTGCGCCACATTCATGGCCAAGGGACCGGATATACGCAAAATCCCTACGCCACCACGCCCAATAGGGGTAGCCTGAGCGACAATGGTGTCTTTAAGTGCGGTGTTTTTTAGATTATTTTCAGTGGTCATGCTCTTTTCCCTAAAATAAAAGGTATCTCTCGATACCTTTTATCGTCATTTCAATACGGATTACTTACGAGAATGTAACCCTTTTTTCTCTAATCCACGATAAATCAACTGTTGTTGCGCAATAGTGATCAAGTTTGATACTAACCAATATAACACCAAGCCTGATGGGAACCAGAGGAAGAATACGGTGAAAATCACTGGCATAAAGGTCATCACTTTTTGCTGCATTGGATCGGCCACTGGGGTTGGCGACATTTTTTGTAATAGGAACATAGAAGCACCCATTAACAATGGCAAAATGTAATACGGATCTTGTGCCGATAAGTCTTGAATCCAACCGAAGAATGGTGCATGGCGGAGTTCTACCGCCTCCATAAAGGTCCAGTATAAGGCAATGAAAATTGGCATTTGTACAAGAATCGGTAAGCAACCGCCCATTGGGTTGACTTTTTCTTCTTTATACAATTTCATCATTTCTTGGCTCATACGTTGACGATCGTCGCCAAAACGCTCACGCATTTCTTGCATTTTCGGTTGCAACATACGCATTTTTGCCATGGAGGTGTATTGTGCTTTGGTAAGCGGATATAACAAGCCTTTTACAATAAGGGTTACGCACATAATGGCCACGCCCCAGTTCACCACAATACTTTGAATAAAGGTGAGTAATTTAAACAATGGTTTGGCAATAAACCATGCCCAACCGTAGTCTACGGTTAAGTCAAGGTGGTTTGCTACGTCGCCCATTTTATTTTGTAATTTTGGACCGGTCCAAAGTTTGCTCGTAATGGTATTGCTTGCGCCCGCAGGGATGGTGACTACTGGACCACGATAACCGATAAAGCCCATGCCATTATTGGTGCTGGTGTAAAGTTGATTATCCGCATCTTGATTTGGGACCCAAGCGGAGACGAAGTAATGTTGTAACACAGCAACCCAACCCGCTTTGGTGTTAATCGCAAGGTTGTTTTTACCCATTTCTTCAAAACTGTATTTTTTATAGTTGGTTTCAGAAGAAGAATAAGCGCCGCCAGTATAGGTTGGCATGGCCATATTGCCTGAATTTTCCACTAAAGTGTGTTTTAACTGGCCGTAAGGTTGTACTTCAATCGCACTGTCGCTGTTATTTTGAATGTCATAATTCACTTCCACATCATATTCGCCACGTTTTAATACGAATACTTTACGATAAATCACGCCATTTTGCTCAAAGGTTAATGGTACACGCAATTCATTTTGCCCGTCAGCCAAGGCGAAGTTATCACCCTCCACTTGGTAAGCTGCACGGCCCGCTGCACTGTCAATACCATTTTTACCCACTAAGCCACTTTGTGCAACATAGGTTTTATTGGCATTATTTTCTAACAATACTAAACGATCTTGGCTATTTAATTCAGCAGCATAATCCAATAGGCTACTGGCCACCACATCACCGCCCAGCGTATCCACTTTTAAGCTGAATACGTCATTGGTTAAGGTGATCACACGACCTTGAGCGGCGACATCCACTGTAGAAGATGAGGCAGTGGCACTGCTAGGCGTATCATGCGATACGGTAGAAACGGTGGTTTGTTGGGCCACGGGTTTAGGTGCTTTGTCGATTTCCCATTGTTGATAAACAAGGAACGAAATAAACAATAGAGCAAGGGCTAATAAGCTACGACTAGAATTCATCAGTTGTTCTCTTTATGGTTATTGTTATCATTTTTTGGTGGAACAGGATCGAATCCACCAGCATGTAAAGGATGACATTTTAATATACGTTTGAGCGTAAGCCAACCCCCTTTTGCAGCGCCGTGCGTTTTTATTGCCTCAATGCCATAGCAAGAACAAGTTGGCACAAAACGACAACGTGGCCCCAACAGCGGACTGATCACGATTTGATAAACACGAATCAGTTTGATGAGAATTTTTTCGCCAAACGAATGTGACGCTGCCATAATTTATCCAAAGTGTGGGTTAAGGTTGGGTTATCCAATTTGCCAATGCCTGCTTTGGCCACAATCACAAAATCATAATCTGGTAAGCTATGTTGCAACAAACGAAAACTTTCACGGCTTAAACGTTTAATCCGATTACGATCATGGGCACGTTTCAAATGTTTTTTTGGCACAGCCAGACCTAAACGGGGATGTTGTAAGCTATTTTTGCGAGCAAGAATGGTGATTTCAGGTGCAGAGGCACGTAGCGGCTCTTGAAAGACGTATTTGAAATGTTCGGGAGTTAACAAACGTAACTCCCTAGAAAAGTTTAGCTTAATCACGCAATAGCGTCAGAATTAAGCTGATAAACTTTTACGACCTTTAGCACGACGACGGGCTAAAACTTGACGGCCGTTTTTCGTTGCCATACGTGAACGGAAACCGTGCGTACGACTACGTTTTAATACAGAAGGTTGAAATGTACGTTTCATATTAAAATTTACCTAAATCAAAAATGGTTATTGATCGCTTTATTCACAAATGCGTAGCAAAAGCGAACAAAACACAAATTACTTGAAAACAAGGTTGTTCAAAGTTATCTAAAATAAGGAACGAGATTTTACTCATAAAATCAGCGTTCGTCAAATGGAAATCAAGTCACGCTTGGTTAAAGTTGCATCCATTATCTGCTTTATTTCTGCAACTACTTGATTTCTCGCTATAAAAAGCCCCTAAAAAAGAGTAGGCAAATTATACGGATTTTCATAAAAATCTCAAGCAATTTTTTTGATCCTTTTATGAAGATCTTTGTGCGTTTTTATTGTAGAATTAAGCTAATTTGAACCGCACTTTTCCGCTAGCATCTTAGCATTAGAATATAATTAACTGATATTAAAACAAAAATGAAAACCGACTTATCCACTTTATGGCCACAATGCCTTTTGCAATTACAGGATCAAATTTCCTCCAATGACTTTAATATGTGGTTGCGTCCGTTGCAAGCGGATGTCAATCAGGATAATTCCATCACTTTATACGCCTCCAATGTGTTTATTAAAAATTGGGTGGAAAGCCATTATATGGAAAAAATTATCCCGCTTATGCAACAATTAAGCCAGAATCCGCAGTTAGTGGTGAAATTACAAGAGGGTTCACGCCCGACACCTAAATCGCAGACGGCGAATGCCCATGGTTCTGCACAAAGTGCGGTGGAAAATGCCGGTGTTTCTGAACAAGGCGGTTTTCGTTCTAATTTAAATCCGCATTATGTATTTGAAAATTTTGTTGGCGGTAAATCCAATCAATTAGCCCGTTCAGCGGGTTTAAAAGTGTCCAAACAGCCGGGGGATTCCTTAACCAATCCGTTATTTTTATACGGCAGTACAGGCTTGGGAAAAACCCACTTATTGCACGCTATCGGCAATGCTATTTTGGCAGATAACCCTAATACTCGCATTGTGTATATCCATTCCGAACGCTATGTGCAAGAAATGGTAAAAGCCTTAAAAACCGAACGTTTAGAACAATTTAAGAAATTTTACCGCTCCCTTGATGTGTTGCTGATTGATGATATTCAATTTTTCGCAGGCAAAAGCGGCACGCAAGAAGAATTTTTCCACACCTTTAACTCTTTATTTGAGGGCGGTCGACAAATTATTTTAACCTCTGATCGTTTACCGAAAGGCATTGAGAACTTTACCGAACGCTTAACCTCTCGCTTTGGTGTTGGGCTGACTTTACAAATTCAACCGCCTGAATTGGAAACCCGTATTGCGATTTTGCTGAAAAAAGCCGAGGAAAAAAAACTTAATTTACCGGAAGAAGTGGCGTTTTTTATTGCGGAAAGATTACGCACCAATGTGCGTGATTTAGAGGGCGCCTTAAACCGAGTGCAAGCCTATGCCGAATTTACTGGCAAACCGATTACACGTGATTTTGCTGAAGAAACCTTGAAAGATATTTTGGCGTTACAAGAAAAATTGGTCACCATTGAAAATATTCAAAAAGTGGTGGCGGAATATTACCGCATTAAAGTGTCGGATTTAAAATCCAAGAATCGTGCACGTTCCGTCGCTCGACCACGCCAATTAGCCATGGCGTTAGCCAAAGAATTAACCAACCGAAGTTTGCCAGAAATCGGCAAAGCCTTTGGTGATCGGGATCACACAACTGTATTACATGCCTGTCGTAAAACCGTTGAATTACGGGAAACCGACAGCAATATTGAAGAAGATTGGGTCAATTTAAACCGCACGTTATCGGCCTAAAAAAGGGAGAATCACTATGCAACTGATTATTTCACGAGAAGAGTTATTAAAACCATTGCAACAAGTTTGTGGTGTGTTAAGCAATCGCCCGAATATTCCAGTGTTAAACAATGTGTTACTGCAAATTAACGGCAACCGCCTCACCATTACGGGGACAGATCTCGAAGTGGAACTGTCCACGCAAGCGGTTCTACAACATCAGGCGGAGGGCGATTTCACCATTCCCGCCCGAAAATTCTTGGACATTTGTCGCAGTTTGCCAGAGGGCGCAACCATTACCGTGGATTTTGAAGAAGATCGTGCGTTAGTCCGTTCTGGTCGCAGTAAATTTAATTTAACCACCTTCCCCGCAGAGGAATACCCGAATTTAACCAACTGGCAATCGGAAGTGGAATTTACCGTGACCCAAAGCATTGTGCGTCGTTTAATTGATGCCACCCAATTTTCCATGGCGAACAATGACGCCCGTTATGCCTTAAACGGCATGAAATTGGAAACCGAGGGCAATTTGTTGCGCACTGTGTCTACTGACGGCCATCGTTTAGCGGTTTGCACCATTCCATTGGAGCAAGAACTGCAAAATCATGCCGTGATTGTGCCACGCAAAGGCGTGCAAGAACTGGCCAAATTACTTGAACCAAATAGCGAAGAACCTGCGCATTTGCAAATTGGCACCAATAATTTACGGGTACAATTAGGCAACGTGATCTTCACCACCAAATTAATTGATGGCCGTTTCCCTGATTACCGCCGTGTGTTGCCACGCAATGCGGATCGCATTTTAGAGGGCGATTGGGAAACCTTAAAACAGTCTTTTGTGCGTGCCGCCATTTTGTCGACAGAACGGGTTCGCACTGTGCGCTTACAACTAAGCGAAAATCAATTACGCATTTTGGCCTCCAATCCAGAACACGAAGAAGTGGAAGAAATCTTAGACGTGTCCTATCAAAGCGAGGAGATGGAAGTGGGATTCAATGCGAGCTATATTTTAGACGTATTGAATGCGTTGAAATGTAAACGGGTGCGCATGCGGTTAATTGATGCCTCATCAAGCTGTTTAATCGAAGATTGCGAAAACAGCCAAGCCGAATACGTGATAATGCCAATGCGGCTGTAAAAATGCCAGAAAAATAGACCGCACTTTATGGCTATCTCTCGTCTGATTATTGAAAACTTTCGTAATTTTAGCGCCGTGGATCTGGAATTTGACCACGGCTTTAACTTTCTGATCGGCAATAATGGCAGCGGTAAAACCAACTTATTAGAAAGCCTGTTTTATTTAGGGCATGGTCGTTCGTTCAAAAGCAATGTCACCACACGCATTATTCGCTATGATCAACCGCATTTCACCTTACACGGGCGCATTCAAGAACAGCAACATCAATGGTCGGTAGGGTTACAAAAACAGCGCAAAGAGGGCAATACCATTGTCAAAATTAACGGTGAAGATGGCAATAAAATTGCCGATCTGGCCCATTTATTGCCCATGCAAATTATCACGCCCGAGGGATTAACCCTGTTAAATGGTGGGCCAAGCTATCGCCGAGCGTTTTTAGATTGGGGCTTGTTCCACCACCAAGCAAGTTTCCATGCGGCTTGGTCGGCCTTAAATCGGTTACTCAAACAACGCAATGCGGCGTTGCAACAAACCTACAATTATCAAGCCTTAAAGATTTGGGACATTGAACTATCAAAACTTGCCCATCAAGTGACCCAATGGCGAGCCGAATACGCCCAAGCCTTAACCCCCGCCATTGCGCAAACTTGCCAATTATTTCTGCCAGAATTGGACATTCAACTGAGTTTTCATCAAGGTTGGGAAAAAGACAAGGATTATGCTGAGACATTAAGCGAGAATTTTACCCGAGATAAGCAAATCGGTTACACGGTTTCTGGCCCGCAAAAAGCGGATTTTCGTTTCAAAGCGAACGGTTTACCGGTGGAAGATGTGCTTTCTCGTGGCCAACTAAAATTATTGATGTGTGCCTTGCGATTGGCACAAGGCGAGCATTTAATGCAACAGAAAAACCGCCATTGTATTTTCCTGATTGATGATTTTGCCTCGGAGTTGGATGAAATTAAGCGATCATTATTAGCCCAACGCCTACAACAAAGCCAATCACAAGTGTTTATCACTGCCATCACCACCGATCAACTGGCTCAAATGCAAGTAGAAAAATACCGCAGTTTTGGGGTGAGTGCGGGAAATATCAGCCTGTTAAACGCCTAAACTGCGGTGATTTTTTTCCTCTTTTTTCGCTATTCTTCCCGTTGCAAAATCTGCTGAATTTCCACCATGGTTTCTTGATCGTGCTCCAAGGTAATTTTGACCATTTCTTTATTTTGGAATTTATGTTTAAAGCTCGGATCATAAACTTCAGCCATTAAGCGAGTACGGTGGCGATCACGGTGGTAATAGCAATCGCTGATTTCTCGGGCTTTTTCTTCCTCCACACCCAATTCTTCTAGCGCATAACGGCCGATACGCACGGCGGAATCAAAGACTTCACGGATTTGGCGATCAGCGCCTTGTTGATAGAGTTCGTACACATGGAACAGGTCATTCGCTCGAGCCAAAATGCGAATCGTCGGGTTCATTTTGCGTGCCAGTTCCACCACATGTGAGGCTTTTTCTCGATTGCCCGAGGTTACAATCAACATTTCCGCATTCTCAATGCCAGCATGGTGCAAAATCTCGGGGCGTTCGGCATTGCCATAATAGGCTTTAATGCCCAATTTTCGCATGCCAGAAATAATTTCTTCATCACGATCAATCACAGTGACCGCATAGCCTGACATGGTTAACATGCTGTTGACCACTTGTCCTACTCGACCGAATCCGACCAAAATAATCGGGTGTTTTTCATCAATCTGATCATGCTCCCGTTCTTCTTGCGAACCGATAAAACGAGGTTCGATATATTTCTTATGCAACAAAATCAATAGCGGACTTAACACCATAGACAACACTACAATGGCCACGCCATTGGCCTGTTGCTCTGGGGTGATAACATGTTGGTTGGCCGCTGCAGCAAATACCACAAAAGCAAATTCACCGCCTAAAGCCATAATAAAAGCACGTTCCAACGCCACCGCATTGCTACTTCGGGTGAAACGTGCAGCGAGATAAATACCGATACCGTTCACCGACATCAAGGCAAGCACACTCAATAAAATAAAGCCAAAATTATGCAACACCAAGTCTAAATCTAACGACATGCCGACGCCCAAGAAGAACAGCCCTAATAATAGGCCACGAAAGGGTTCAATATCGGCTTCAAGTTGATGGCGAAAACTGGAGTTAGATAATAACACGCCCGCAATAAAAGCCCCCATGGCGGCAGACAGTCCACTGGCCTCCATTAATAGGGCAGCGCCTAATACCACAAGCAAGGCAGCAGCTGTCATCATTTCACGTAATTTGGTGCGAGCGAGAATGCGGAATAAGGGGTTCAACAGCCACACGCCAGCGACCACTAACATGGTAAGAGAACCCGTGCCAATCGCCAGATTTTCCCACAGTGGCTTGCTGACGTGTTTATCAATAGGGGATAAAAATGCCACAATCGCCAAGATTGGCACAATTAAGAGATCTTCAAACAACAAAATGGAAATCATTTTCTGGCCACTTTGGCTGCTCATTTGACCACGCTCGGCGAGGACCTGCATAATGATTGCGGTGGAATTTAGCACAAACCCTGCGCCAATCACAAAGGCCGTTTGCCAAGCGAAATCTAATAAGTAAATTCCCACCAACATCAGCAACGCCCCACACAGGCTGACTTGTAACGTCCCTAAGCAAAAGATTTGGCGGCGCAAGCCCCAGAGATGGGAGGGTTTCATTTCTAAGCCGATAATAAACAGGAACATCACCACGCCCAGTTCTGCTACGTGGATAATTGAATTAGGATCGCTAAATAACTGTAAACCAAAGGGGCCTATCGCCAGCCCTGCGGCCAAATAACCGAGTACAGAGCCTAATCCTAGCCGTTTAAATAAAGGTACCGCCAACACAGCAGCGCTCAATAACACCACGACCTGAACTAATTGATTGGCACTTTCTGCTGCCGCCATCATTTCCCCCATCATCAATCATATAAAAAAGCCGAGCATAATAGCGCTCGCTTAACATCACTACGGACTATCATACAAAAAAGTGCGGTGAAATTCACCGCACTTTTCGATCTTTTTGGCGTTTTTGCCGAAAATCGGTTTATTTTTGGCTACATACCGCAATAAAATTCAATTTCTTTTCTGGATCGTTAAACACTTTGAACATTTTCTTAAAGGTTTCCCGATTTTCTGATTTCATGGCATTCGACACAATGCGTAATGCCCCCAATAAGCCCTCATCATGAATCATGCCTTTCGGGGATAACAAACTCATGTCACCATGGAAACTGTCTACATTACGAAAACCGCTGTCTTTAAATAATTGCGTCCAATCCTCACGGGTCAGCGGTGTGACAGTAATATTAATCGCCTCTCGCAACTGCTTAATAACAGGTTCGGCCTCGGTAGTCGTCAGCATGACATCATGGGTTAATAAAAATCCATTTGGCTTAAGCACACGAAAATATTCTTCTACCGCTTTCATTTTCGCTTGCACTGGCAACATGGTGAGCATGGCCTCATTAATCACGATATCAAAGGTATTATCTTCAAAAGGTAACTTCATGGCATTGGCACGTTGCACGTGGATTTTATCCTGTAAGCCATTGGCCTCAATATTCTTTTGAGCTTTTTCCAAAGCCACTTCGTCCAAATCCACGCCCTCAATCTGACAACCAAATTGTTTAGCCAATCCAATAGCGGTGGTCCCCATATTACAAGCCACTTCAAGCACTTTTTTATTCGCATCAAAATCGCCATTGGCAATCAACCAATCGGTGGCTTTTTTGCCGCCGGGGCGCAGGCGGGTTTTACCTAAACGGGCTAAGAAATTATGTCCAACTTCGTCTTTTTTCATGTGAAGATCCTCAATTAAAATACTTGACTTAATATATCAGATTTTAGCCGATTATCCATAAAAAAATGCGGTGAAAAACACCGCACTTCTAAGCTATCTTAAATCACTGTATGTGTTCACCATACACCACAATGGTTTTACCATGTGCAGTAATCAAATGTTCATCTTCTAACATTTTCAAAATACGGCCCACCGTTTCTCGGGAACAACCCACCATTTGTCCGATTTCTTGGCGGGTAATTTTAATCTGCATGCCCTCCGGATGGGTCATGGCCTCGGGCATTTTGGCGAGATTTAACAGGGTTTGTGCAATGCGGCCGGTCACATCTAAAAACGCTAAATTTTTCACCTGTTGTGAAGTGGTTCTCAAACGTTTGGCCAATTGTCCGGCTAAAATCATCAAGACTTCCGGATTCACTTGCACTAACTGGCGGAATTTTTTATAGGAAATTTCTGCCACTTCACAAGTGGTTTTAGCGCGAATCCAAGCAGAACGGACTTCATCTTCTTTAAATAATCCTGCCTCACCAAAAAAATCGCCTGAACTTAAATAGGTCAATAACATTTCTTTGCCGTCTTCGTCTTTGGTCGATACTGAGGCGGATCCCCGAATCAAATAATATAAGGTTTCGGCTTTTTCTCCCGCATAAATCATGGTGGTTTTCATCGAATATTTATGAATATGACAATGAGAAACGAACCACTCTACCGTGGGATCGAGTCGATGTGTAATTTTCTTTTCTTGTTGGGGTTCAACTTGCTGTACTACTTGTTCTGACATAAATAACCTCTTTGTCCTAATCGCTGCTAGGCTTTGCTATCTCCCCTGCCGTGCCTTGAGATAAACAAACCTAACGCAGAAAATCCTTTTTATTTTTAATATCAATGGTTTCATGTAACTCTGACCAAACAATAACCACTTTTTCTTGTCGAATTTGATCGAGTAAATTTTCTGTTTTTTGTGCGAGCGATAATTCTTCAATCCCGTAATCAGTGCCTTCTCGCAAAATAAAACTTTCGACGAGATTAATCAGCGTGTCTTCTTCAATCTCTTGCCAAGGAATAATCATGCCAATATCCTAAGCGAATAATGGCTCGATTAATTGCCATTGCTGTTCAAAACTTTGATTGACGCTACGGCGAAAATTGGTCCGTACATAACGCATAAATTGCCCCTCGCAAAAGGTCACTAAATAGCTTGCGATAGTACGTTCATCTACCGCAAAAACACGCCCCTCACGCAATTTCCGCATTTGTAAAATATTCACAAATTGCAATTCAAGACGGTCAAAAAATTGAGCAACACGCGCCTGTAATTGGGCATCTTCAAACATCAGTGCATGACCAGTTAACACGCGTGTCATGCCAGGATTTTTACGCGCAAAATCTAAGATCATCTGTAAAATATCACGCACACGATTCAGCGTGTTCGTTTCCAATTTAGTGGATTGCGAAATACGGATAAATAAGTTCTGTTCAATGTTCTCAATTAATGCCTCGAACATTTTCGTTTTGCTCGGGAAATAACGATATAATGCAGCCTCCGACACCCCCACCGCCTCTGCAAGTCGTGCTGTGGTCATGCGTTCCATGCCTCGTTCAGAATGCAACATGCTGGCCAACACCGCTAATACTTGTTGGCGCCGCTCTTTAACGCTGCGTTTTTCAATTTTGGGTGCCGATTGCTCCACCACAACAGGTTCAAGATCGGCAATTTCCAACTGTTCTACCATTATTGCTTACCTGAATGTCCAAAACCACCTTGGCCTCGGTCAGTTTGAATGAAGTCTTCTACAAGATTAAATTCCGCTTGCACCACTGGTACAAACACGAGTTGCGCAATGCGATCACCCACTTCAATTTTAAACGGTTGATCACCACGATTCCACATAGAAACCATTAACGGTCCTTGATAATCGCTGTCGATCAAGCCGACTAAATTACCCAAGACAATCCCATGTTTATGGCCTAAGCCAGAACGTGGCAAAATCACCGCTGCTAAATTTGGATCGGCAATATAAATGGACAAACCTGTTGGAATCAGTTTGGTTTCACCCGGTTGAATTTCGATGCTTTGTTCTAACAACGCCCGTAAATCTAAACCCGCAGATCCCGAAGTGGCATAGCTGGGTAATGGAAAATCTTGGCCAATTCGGCTGTCTAAAATTTTTACATCAATTTTTTTCTTATTTTGCATGGTATCTCTCAATGATTTTGTTGACGACTTGTTGTGCTAATTTTGCTTTACTTGTTTCTGGCAAGGCGATGGAACCCTTGGCCCAATACAGGGTTAACGCATTGTTATCTTGGCCAAAAACTTGTCCGTTTGACACATCATTGGCACAAATCATATCTAATTTTTTACGCACTAATTTATCTTGCGCATACTGGGCAACTTGCTGCGTTTCCGCTGCAAACCCCACGGTAAACGGGCGATGTTCGGTTAAATGCCCCACATCCGACACAATATCTGGATTTTTAATTAAGCGAAGTTGCATTTCATCGCCAGACTTTTTAATCTTCTGTTCAGCAATCTCAGCAACACGATAATCCGCCACTGCAGCGCAAGCAATAAAAAGGTGATTTTTCACCGCACTTTCAAGGGCGACTTGCCACATTTGTTGAGCAGACAGCACATCAAGGCGTTTCACCTTGGCGGGCGTTGGCAGATTCACAGGACCACTAATTAACGTGACATTGGCCCCTCGTTGAACAAAGGACTCGGCCAGTGCAAAGCCCATTTTGCCTGAGCTGTGGTTACTAATATAACGTACAGGATCAATGGCCTCTTGGGTTGGGCCTGCAGTAATCACCACATTCAACCCGACTAAATCTTGCGAAACAGTAAAATGGTTTTCAATCGCCGTGAAAATTTCATGGGGTTCCGACATCCGTCCATATCCTACATCGCCACAAGCCTGTTCGCCCGCATTGGGGCCAATAAACTGCATACCACGTTGGCGTAAAGCGTGAATATTTTGTTGAGTGACAGATTGCGCATACATACGCTGATTCATGGCGGGCGCCAATAAAATCGGGGCGGATATGGCTAGACAAAGGGTGGAAAGCAAATCATTGGCCATGCCCACATTCAGTCGTGCGATAAAATCCGCACTGGCGGGGGCAATCACAACTAGTTCCGCCCATTTGGCTAATTCAATATGCCCCATGGCTAATTCGGCTTGCGGATCCAGTAACGATTGCGACACAGGATTGCCAGAAATGGCTTGCAAAGTTAGCGGGGTAACAAATTCTGCGGCTGCTGGCGTAAGAACCACTCTGACTTCGGCCCCAACTTTACGCAATAAACGAATCAATTCAATGGTTTTATAAGCAGCAATACCGCCTGTTATTCCCATTACAATACGTTTATTTTGCAATGTTGTCATTGTTAGTCCCCTTTCACATCATTAGATGCTCATTCTACTTCAATTTCCGCAAATAAAAAACTGTATTTTGTGATCTGCATTCCAAAATTAAACAAAATTTCTCGCTTTCTCGCCAAAATAATTGCAAAGTGCGGTGCAAATAAACCCCATTCTTAGGAATGATAAATGGAAAACGCTGTTTTAATGCCTCGAGAAAAATTACTCCAATTTGGCGCAACCGCTTTAAGCGATGCGGAATTACTGGCGATTTTCTTACGCACGGGCATCAAAGGTTGCCCCGTTACACAACTTTCCCATGCGGTGATTCAACATTTTGGGTCATTACGAGGCCTCATTTCTGCCTCTCAACAACAATTTTGTGCGTTCAAAGGCATTGGCATTACCCAATTTATCCAACTGCAAGCCTGCACCGAAATGACCAAACGCTATTTATTGCAGGAAATGCAATTTTCCCATACGTTCAACGAGTCTGAAACCGTTCGCCTCTATTTACAAGCGGAAATGGAACAATATGAACGAGAAGTTTTTTTAGTCCTTTTTCTTGATGGGCAACATCGCTTAATCAAACAAGAAGACATGTTTTTCGGTAGCGTCCGATCCGCCAGTATTCATCCCCGAGAAATCATTAAAACCGCCTTATATTGCAATGCTGCGGCCCTTATTTTGGCACATAATCACCCATCAGGTTTGGCAGAACCGAGCCATTCCGATCGATTAATTACCGCAGAAATTCAACAAGCCGCCAAATTAATGGATATTCAAGTGTTGGATCATTTTATTATTGGCAAAGGCGGCTATTTTTCCTTTGCAGAAAAGTGCATTTTATAGGATCATGTCTGCCATGAGGGCAAAATCTTACGTCTTTTTTACAGAAAATGTATTTTTTCCTTGAGAAAGTCGAATTATGTGAGTATAATTCACAGCCTTTAATATAGTAAGCGGGTCGGTAACGAGCGACCTGACGAGGTAGCTATCAAGGCTTTCCTTGAAATTGTATCCGAACCGTAAGCTCGAGCTTATATTTAATTATTGGAGTTTTATTATGTCTAGAGTCTGTCAAGTAACAGGCAAGCGTCCAGCCGTTGGTAACAACCGCTCGCACGCATTGAATGCGACTCGTCGTCGTTTTCTACCAAACTTACACACTCACCGTTTTTGGGTTGAGAGTGAAAACCGTTTCGTGACTTTACGCTTAACAGCGAAAGGTATGCGTATTATTGATAAAAAAGGCATTGATGCAGTATTAGCTGAAATCCGTGCTCGTGGCGAGAAAATCTAAGGAGCTAAAACATGGCAGCTAAAGGTGCTCGTGAGAAAATTAAATTAGTTTCAACCGCTGAAACTGGTCATTTCTACACAACAACAAAAAACAAACGTAATATGCCTGAAAAAATGGAAATCAAAAAATTTGATCCAGTGGTGCGTAAACACGTTGTTTATAAAGAAGCGAAAATCAAATAATTTCGTTTTTACAGAATCAAAAACCCGACTTGTTCGGGTTTTTTTATAACCCTCACACCCTCACCCTAGCCCTCTCCCAAAGGGAGAGGGAATAGTTTAAAGAATTTTATTTTTGTTCATCTAAAATTGTCCCCTCTCCCTTTGGGAGAGGGCTAGGGTGAGGGTAAAAGGAAAACAATATGCCCGAATTACCCGAAGTGGAAACCGCTAAAAATGGTATTGCTCCTTACCTGACTGGTTTTACTATTGAAAAAATCATTGTTCGCCAACCCAAATTACGCTGGCCAATTTCGCCTGAACTCGGTCAACTTTCTCAAGTAAAAATCACCGCACTTTCACGCCGTGCTAAATACCTAATTATTCACACGGAAAAAGGCTTTATTATTGGGCATTTAGGTATGTCAGGATCAGTTCGTATTGTGCAAAAAAATGATCCGATAGAAAAACACGATCATCTGGATATGGTGATAAACAACGGCAAAATTATGCGTTATAACGATCCACGTCGTTTTGGGGCATGGCTTTGGACGGATAATTTAGATGAGTTTTATCTTTTTATGAAACTCGGGCCTGAACCGCTTTCCGATCAATTTACTGCCGATTATTTGTTTAAAAAATCTCGCAAAAAATCCACCGCACTTAAAATCTTTCTGATGGATAATGCGGTTGTGGTCGGCGTTGGCAATATTTATGCCAACGAAGTGTTATTTCAATGTGGACTTCATCCGCAAAAATTAGCTAGCACAATTACAAAAAAACAAGCCGAATTGCTAGTGACGACCATTAAAAAAGAGCTACTACGTGCCATTGAACAAGGTGGTACCACGCTAAAAGACTTTCTGAAACCTGATGGCAAACCCGGTTATTTTGCTCAAGAACTTCAAATTTACGGCAAGGCAGGGAAAAACTGCCCAAACTGCGGTGCAAAAATTGACAGTTTAGTGATTGGGCAGCGAAATAGTTTCTTCTGCCCGAAGTGTCAGAAAAAATAGTAGATTGTTATTCCCTGACTTTTTGATTAAAATACCCTTAATTTCTAAAGGAATATAGGACAGATTATGGCGAACTGGAACGGCAAGTACATCAGCCCTTATGCAGAACACGGTAAAAAAAGCGAGCAAGTTAAAAAAATCACGGTATCTATTCCGATTAAAGTATTGGAAATTTTAACCAATGAACGCACTCGTCGCCAAATTAAAAACCTACGTCATGCCACTAACAGCGAATTATTGTGCGAGGCCTTTCTACACGCTTTTACTGGACAACCATTACCCACTGACGAAGATTTACTGAAAGATCACAATAATGAAATCCCAGAACACGCCAAAGCAATTATGCGTGAATTGGGGATTGAGCCGGATGAATGGGAATATTAATTTATATTAAGGAAATAATTATGCTAGCCAACAGCCAACAGCCAACAGCCAACAGCAGCATCGGTATTTCGTAAATTAAAGTCAAGCTTTTCTTTACAAAATCTGAGAAAATTTATCTTTGCTTTTATTTCAATTGCCATTGTATTGGCACTCTCAAAATTAGTGCTACGTGGCTCTGGTTTATTTCCCAAACCGCCATTGTTTAATATTATCTTATTATTCTGTCTAATTATTATTTTAAATAGTTCAAAAAAAATTTTTTATTTTGTACTATTACCCTTTATTCTTATCTATGCTTTATACACACCTGTTGGATTAAATTTTGGCAAACCAACCTATGCTTATATTGCATCCCTTTTCGCTACTGATATTTCGGAAAGCAAGGAATTCTTATTAAGTATACCTTATAAAAGCTATTTATATGCGATCGCTATTCCTATATTGCTTTTACTCTTTAGATATATCAGCCAAAAATTCCATATTGCATTACATAAAAATAAATTATTCTTATCCTGCTTAACGATTACAATGTTATTTAACACTCCTGTATTTGATTTTTTCAGAGTAACGAATACGGAATATCAAAAAGTAAAAGTTGAACTAGATAGATTAAATAATATTGGTATTAAAAATGAATGGGGTGAAACAAAATTAACCAATAAATCAAAATATGATGATTATGTACTGATTATAGGAGAAAGTGCAAGAAAGGATTATCATTATGTTTATGGTTATCCAATTAATAATACACCATTTATATCCAGTTCAAAAGCGGTTATTGTAGATGGGTTTGAGCCCGCGGGCTTAAATACTGTTCCTTCACTCAAAAGAATCTTGACCAATTCAAATAAAAAAACTGGTGATGAAAACTATAATTTAAATCTTATTGATCTAATTAATTCAGCAGGAATTGACACTTATTGGATATCAAACCAGGGAGGATTAGGTAGATTTGATACGCCCATTTCTGCTATTGGAAAAAGAAGTCACCATCAAAAATTCCTAAAAAATGGCCAATATTCGGATAAAAACACAAGTGATTTTCTATTATTACCAGAATTACAAAAAGTACTTAACCAATCAGAAAAACAAAAACGTTTTATAGTATTACACCTATATGGTTCACACGTTAATGCTTGTGATAGAATAAAAGACTATAAGAAACTATTTAATGATAATGAAATAGATAAAAAATATGGATATCTTAATTGTTATATTTCGTCTATTAAAAAAACCGATGAATTTATAAAATTAATTTATAACAAACTCACTGAAAATGGAAAACAAACAGGTAGAAAATTCTCTATGATCTATTTTTCTGATCACGGACTTTCCCATAAAAAAGAACAATCTGGAATAATAGTAATGAGTAATGCGAACCTAGAACCCCATCACTACGAAATCCCTTTATTCAAACTTTCGTCAGATGACGTGGAACAGACTTACATTAAAGCCTACAAATCGCCATTAAATTTTACCAATGGCATTGCAAATTGGATCGGCATTTCTAATGCAAAACTTGATCCAAATTACGATCTATTTTCAGATAAAGCCGATAAAAGAGATGATGCTTTAATGAAAAAATTGCATCCTTTAAAAGGCGGCAATGATATTTCCGCTATTGATATTACGAAACCGTTACAAGTAGAAATCAAATAAACCAATGCCTAGAAAAGTCAATGTTTTTCTAGGCATTCCATTTTATCCCAAATGCGTTTCTTCGCTTATACCCCGAACTGTTCACGATATGCTCGCATTGCAGGCAAATACTGGCGATATTCTGGATCATTTTCAATAAACATCATCAAATCATCTAAATCCACTATCGATAACACATCACATTGATAATCTCGTTCTACTTCTTGAATCGCCGACAATTCGCCTTTGCCTTTTTCCTTACGGTTTAATGCAATCACCACCGCACTTAAACTTGCCCCGTTAGCCGCAATAATATCCATGGCCTCTCGAATGGCGGTTCCTGCTGTAATGACATCATCTACCAACAACACTTTGCCTTGTAATGGGGAGCCGATTAGATTTCCGCCCTCGCCGTGATCTTTAGCCTCTTTACGGTTAAAGCACACCGGTTTATCTAAGCCGAATTGATTAAATAACGCCACCGAAACCGTTGTACCAATGGGAATGCCTTTGTACGCAGGGCCGAAAATCACATCATAAGTTAAGCCACTTGCCACAATGGCTTTGGCGTAGAATTCACCTAATTTGGCGAGATCGGCTCCCGTATTAAATAAACCTGCATTAAAAAAATATGGGCTTTTTCTGCCGGATTTTAAGGTAAATTCACCGAAACGTAACACATTGCGACTTAAAGCAAATTGGATAAATTGTTGTTTGTAATCTTGCATAATATTCTTCTCAAAATTTCACATCTAAGCTCCCTCTCTCTCTGGGAGAGGGTTGGGGTGAGGGTAAAATTTAATCTGAACCCAACCCTCACCCTAGCCCTCTCCCAAAGGGAGAGGGGATTTTCATTTAATTTGCTAATGCTGCTCTTTGTGCCACAAAAATCTGTTCACAACCTTGTTTGGCTAAATCCAACAACGTCAACAGTTCGTCGTGGGAAAATGGCTCACCTTCTGCCGTGCCTTGCACTTCTATCATTCGTCCATCTTCCATCATCACCACATTCATGTCCGTTTCCGCATTAGAATCTTCCACATATTCTAAATCACATACGGCGTCACCGTTCACAATGCCAACGGAAATGGCAGAGACTAACCCTATGATTGGATTGGTTTTTAACACGCCCTTGGCAATCAATCCATTCACCGCATCAATTAATGCCACACAAGCCCCTGTAATCGAGGCGGTACGTGTGCCGCCGTCGGCTTGAATCACATCACAATCTAACGTAATCGTCCGCTCACCTAATGCTGTTAAATCGATCACCGCACGCAATGACCGAGCAATTAAACGCTGAATTTCCATAGTACGGCCACTTTGCTTGCCTTTGGCAGACTCACGTTGCATACGGCTATGGGTAGAACGAGGTAGCATGCCGTATTCCGCCGTCACCCAACCTTGGCCTTGGCCTTTTAAAAAACGAGGGACGGATTCATCTACACTGGCAGTACAAATGACTTTGGTTTCACCAAATTCCACCAGCACCGATCCTTCGGCGTGTTTGGTGTAATGGCGAGTCATTTTAATGGGGCGTGGGGCGTGATTGGCTCGGTTATCTGGACGCATAATAAATTCCTTATTCAAAAAAAGTGCGGTTATTTTAGCACGCAAAATGACAGAAACGAAATTTAACGTTAGAATAAGGACGGTAAATAGATATCACAAAGGATAAAAATATGATTTACAGCATGACCGCTTTCGCCCGAATTGAAATCAAAAAAGACTGGGGCGACGCTGTGTGGGAAATCCGCTCGGTGAACCAACGTTATTTAGAAAATTTCTTCCGTTTGCCTGAACAATTTCGGGGCTTAGAAAACACCTTGCGTGAAAAACTTCGCCAAAATCTCACCCGTGGCAAAATTGAATGTAGTTTGCGAATTGATAGCAAAAAACAAACGGCCACCAGCCTAAACTTAAATCAAGCCTTAGCGGAACAAGTGATTCAATCCTTGAAATGGATTAAAACTCAAGCGGGTGAGGGCGAAATTAATTTGACCGACGTGTTGCGTTATCCCGGTGTGGTCGAAACGCCTGAGCAAGATGTGGATGTGATTAGCCAAGATTTATTAGCGGGTTTTGATCAATTATTGCAAGACTTTATTGCCATGCGTGGTCGTGAGGGCGATAAACTTAAAGAGGTGATTGAGCAACGTTTACAAGCCATTGGCGTGGAGGCCGATAAAGTGCGGTCAAAAATGCCGGAGATTTTGCAATGGCAACGAGATCGCTTATTGCAACGTTTTGAGGAAATCCAGTTACAACCCGACCCAACGCGTTTAGAACAAGAAATGATCCTGTTGGCACAACGTGTGGATGTGGCGGAAGAGTTGGATCGCTTGCAAATGCACATCAAAGAAACCCATTCAATTTTGAAAAAAGGCGGGGCAGTCGGGCGTAAATTAGATTTTATGATGCAAGAACTGAACCGTGAATCCAACACGCTCGCATCTAAATCTATTAATGCGGAAACCACGGCGTCAGCGGTGGAACTCAAAGTGTTAATTGAACAAATGCGTGAACAAATTCAAAATTTGGAATAGGGGGACGTTATGGCTGTTATTTTGCTTGAACCTTATCGTCTGCTGGATATTACTGGCGTAGACGCAGAAAAATATTTACAAGGGCAACTTACCTGTGATGTCAGCAAATTAGCCGTTGGTGATAGCACCATCACCGCACATTGCGATCCCAAAGGGAAAATCATGTCGGTGTTCCGTTTAATTCGGGTGGCAGAGACACAATTTTATGCTGTTATGCACCATTCTTTGGTGGAAATTGGCCTTGCACAATTAAAAAAATATGCGGTATTTTCTAAAGTCACCTTTACCATAGTAAAGGCCGAGATTATCGGCTTAATTAACGAAGATAAGGACATTTCAGCACAAATTAGCGTCGCCTTTGCCAACCGGAAAATGTTCATTAATCCTGCAAGTGCGGTGCAAATTAATGCCGATTTTACCCAATGGCAACTCGCCGATATTCAACAAGGCTATCCCATGCTCACCGACAAAACCCAAGGGGAATTTATTCCGCAAGCGGTGAATTTACAAGCCTTGGAACAAACAATCTCGTTCCAAAAAGGCTGTTATATTGGTCAAGAAACCATTGCTCGTGCCAAATATCGGGGGGCTAATAAACGGGCTATGTTTGCCTTTAAAGCCGATACGGATTTCACGCCTGAAATCGGTGGTGAAATTGAAATGCAACTGGAAAGTGGCTGGCGAGCCACTGGCACCATTTTAAGTGCGGTGAATATTGACGGCGTTTTATGGTTGCAAGTGGTGTTGAATAATGATATTACGCCTGAACAAGTGTTTCGTTTGCCGAACTCGGAAGTACGTTTGCAATTACAGGCGTTGCCTTATGAACTAAATTAAGACCGTTTTATCTCCCAAAAAAAGCACGCAATAGATATCATTGCGTGCTTTTTTGTTATGGAGAAAGCTCAATATTTGAGCGATTGAATTATATCGAATTGTGCAAAAAAAAAACAATGGTAGTATTCTTTTTATTCAATCATAAAAAAGGAAAATCCTATGTTAAATAAATCTAAAGTTATCATTTCTGGCCTGCTTGCAATGGGGGTTATTCATCCAAGTTATGCAGAATCCGCATCTTATTCTGATGTCATTGATTGTGCTAAAGAGGGTAATTTGCTCTGTCAAACTGCGGTTGGTAAGGCTTACGAAGAAGGAAATGGAGTAAAACAAGACTATGTGAAAGCAAAAGAATGGTATCTCAAATCAGCAAAGAAAGGAGAGAATATTGCCCAATACCGATTAGGAGGCCTTTATTTTACGGGGCGTGGAGTAAAGCTAGATAATGTTAAAGCGAGTGAATGGTTTATTAAATCTGCCAATCAGGGGAATATTAATGCTGCATTTAGTCTAGCATCAATGTACTATTCAGGTAAAGGAGTAAAACAAAATACAACCAAAGCAAAAGAATGGCTTACAAAAGCTTGCCAAGGTGGAAACGATGTCTCTTGCCAGATCTTAAAGGAAAAATTCTAATTAATAAACTATATAAGGAGTTTTTATGTTAACTATCTTGGAGTTTATAGTAATATTCTTGGGTGTTTGTTGGTACGCTGAGGTCCCCCCTTTTTCCAACCGGGTTAAAAAGAAAGAAATTAATAATAATCCAGAAATAGAGAAAAATGAGAAATATAGGGTGATTATTCCTGTTGTGCTTATTTTCCTATTTACTGTCATACAGCTATGTATCATTACTTATATAGAAGAATTTTGTCCCACAAATAGCGTATTGGTATGCTTGTCAGCATGTTTATTGCTAATATTGATGGCAAATGTCATTTTGATTTTTCATGTTTATATGAAAAGCCGACAAAAGTATGCTGATTGGTACAAAATTAACATTATTTTAGCTATGATACAATGTGCCATTTCAATGATTATTAGTAATTTAGATTTCGTCAGAATGGAAACGATATTGGTATCGACTTTAGCCTATATTTTTATTCCTGGGTTTATCTTTTTTGAATTACAAAAAGATAAAAATAAAACAGAGAATACAAAAAATACTGAGAATACTGAGAATACTGAGAATACTGAGAATACTGAGAATACTGAGAATACTGAAAAAATATCTCATTAATTCTAAAAAAAGTGCGGTGTTTTTCACCGCACTTTTTTCCTATTTTGCTTTACGCTGACTAAACAACCATTCCTTAATAGCATCAATATTATACGCCACTTGCCACGTTCCCATATGAGCTGCCCCTTTGCTTTGTGAGTTTTGCTCCATTGGCAAGGTGCCACCAGTGAAACTGGCGTAATGAATATTGCCACCTTGGGCAAGCAACGCATTTACTTTTTCATTTAATTCCGTCACGGGGGCTTGTGCATTCCAACCGTGGCTTTCTTTCACCGTTGCCCCATTTTCTGCCAACACTTTCATGATTTCATTTTCCGTTGGAAAGGCTTTGGCATCATTTTCTGACACTAACACAAAAATATTATTTTTCGCCATAGGTGCGGTAACACTCGGTTCCCACTGCCCTGCCACAATATAACTCGCTGCAAAGAAATCAGGGTGTTTGATGTTCATGGCAATAGACATCATGGCACCACCAGATTGCCCTGTGGTGTAAAGGCGGTTTGGGTCGATATTGTATTGTTTTACCAAGGATTTAATTAAATTAATCGTTGGTTCAAGATCGGCAGGATCTTCTGATTTATCATTCACAATGGCGTGATCAAATTGCGGTGCTAACACAAAAGCAGGATGTTTTGCTTGCCATTCTGGACCAGCAAAAGAAGTGGCACCATTGCCTTGTAATAAAGTATGTTTCACATTGCTGTTAGTTGAACCGGCATCATGAATAAACATGACCAACGGATAGGATTTGTTCGGATCATAATTTTTCGGTACAAATAAATTATATTTCACCACCACACCGCTTTCATCTTTAAATTCCGCTTGTTGGAAATCGTCCACCACTTGATTAATCACTTTGCTACTGGTGAATTCGCTCGGTTTTACTTGACCAGATTGACTGGTTAATGAATTGACTTGTTTCACGGTTAAGCTGATGTGACGTTCGGTGTAAGGGGCGGAGCGATCATTGCCTAATTTTTCCGTCGTGGCCGCATCGGTATCTTGTGGATCCAGCTCTAATACAAGCTGATTGACACATTTGGCGTCATTTAACGTTACGCCAGTAATGGTTCGGTTTTCAACAGAAAAATCCGTTTTTTGCACCGCAGTTAGGCAGGTGTTTTCTGGATAATTCACCACGGCTTGGGTGACTCGTTGACCTAAACCATTGGGTGTTGTGACGGCTGTTACGCTTTCAATTTGGGCATAAGCGGTGCTTGCCATGGCACAAGTAAGGCCAGTTAAGATTAATTTTTTCATTTGCTTTCCTATTTGGTTAAATTTAAACGTTTTAACGCATCCATTGCCGGTTGCGAAACATGATCGCCACGAGCGGCGGATTTTTTATACCATTGTACGGCAGTAGTAAGATCTTTTTCGACGCCAATGCCGTTTTCATACAGATAACCGAGCCAATATTGAGAAGTAATATCACCACGATTGGCGGCGGTGGTAAAGGCAGCAAAGGCTTTACTTGGCGATTTGGTGACGCCCTCGCCATTGAGATACATCAAGCCGATATAGCGGGAGGCTTTCATATCGCCTTGTTCCGTGGCTTGTTGTAATAAAGGCATGGCTTGGGTGTAAGATTGTTGTTTGTAGAGTTCTACGCCTTGTAACATAATCGCACGAGCTTGTTGTTGCTCGGGTGTGTGCTGATTTGTTGTAGATGTGGCACTGCTACAAGCTGCCAGTAAAAAGGGTAAAATCAGATAACTGTATTTTTTCATTGTAAGATTGACTCAAAAGTTAAATTATGGATTTAACTAAGACGTTTAATTTAATCAAAAGTTCTATGATTATTTCACGATCTTGAATTGAATTACACCGCACTTTCTTGTACAATGTTTTTCCGTCCTGATACAGCGTATCGCATTTATTTTTCACTATCAAAACAAGATCTCACTTATGACAACCAATTATATTTTCGTAACAGGCGGTGTGGTTTCATCGTTAGGTAAAGGCATTGCAGCAGCGTCCTTGGCTGCCCTTTTAGAAGCTCGTGGCTTAAATGTCACCATTATGAAACTTGATCCTTATATTAATGTTGACCCCGGTACCATGTCGCCAACCCAACATGGCGAAGTGTTTGTGACCCAAGACGGTGCAGAAACCGATTTAGATTTAGGTCACTACGAACGTTTTATTCGTACCAAAATGACCAAACGCAACAATTTCACCACCGGTAAAATTTATTCCGAAGTATTACGCAAAGAGCGTCGTGGTGATTATTTGGGTGCGACAATTCAGGTGATTCCACATATTACCAATGAAATCAAAGCACGTGTGATTGACGGTGCAGCAGGTCATGATGTGGCGATTATTGAAGTGGGCGGCACCGTGGGGGATATTGAATCGCTGCCATTCTTGGAATCTTTACGTCAGCTTGCGGCACAAGTGGGGCGTGAACGCACCATGTTTATGCACTTAACCCTAGTGCCTTACATTCCAACTGCCGGCGAAGTGAAAACCAAACCGACCCAACATTCGGTGAAAGAATTATTGTCTATCGGGATTCAGCCTGATGTGTTAATTTGCCGTTCAGACCGCATGGTACCAAGTAATGAGCGAGCGAAAATTGCCTTGTTCTGTAATGTGCCAGAAAAAGCGGTGATTTCCCTAAAAGATGTGGATTCTATCTATCAAATTCCAGCCTTATTGCAATCACAAGGGCTAGATAATTTTGTGTGCCAACGTTTCCATTTAGATTGCAAACCGGCGGATCTTTCCGAATGGGAGCAAGTGTTATATCGTCAAGCCAATCCAACCGGCGAAGTGACTATCGGTATGGTCGGCAAATATGTCGAATTGCCTGATGCCTATAAATCAGTGAACGAGGCCTTAAAACATGCCGGCTTAACCAATCGCTTAACGGTGCATATTAAATATATCGACTCGCAAGATGTGGAAACCAAAGGCGTTGAGATTTTAAAAGGCGTGGACGGTATTTTAGTGCCAGGTGGCTTTGGTTATCGTGGGGTTGAGGGCAAAATTCTCACCGCACAATATGCTCGAGAAAATAATATTCCTTACTTAGGCATTTGCTTAGGTATGCAAGTGGCCTTGATTGAATACGCTCGTCATGTGGCAGGGTTAACGCAAGCAAACTCGTCTGAATTTGATAAAGCCTGCCCACAACCTGTGGTCGGTTTAATCACCGAATGGCAAGATGCCACAGGCCAAGTGGAAACTCGCACCGATAAATCCGATTTAGGTGGCACCATGCGTTTGGGTGCACAACAATGTCATCTCGTGGATGGCTCGAAAGCACGTGAACTGTATGGTAAAGAAACCATTGAAGAACGTCACCGTCACCGTTATGAAGTGAACAATACCTTGTTGCCACAAATTGAGCAAGCCGGCTTAAAAGTCACTGGATTAAGTGCGGATAAAAAATTAGTGGAAATTATTGAAGTACCAAATCACCCTTGGTTTGTGGCTTGTCAATTCCACCCTGAATTTACGTCAACACCAAGGGACGGACACCCATTATTTGCTGGATTTGTCAAAGCAGCGAAAGAAAATCAGGGCAAATAAGAGCAAAACCCGATGTTAGATCAAAATATGGTGATTTTTTACAAGACAAAAGGCACAAAGATCTATACCATATCGGGATAGTTTTAAAACACGAATTTTAGATTAACTTAAATAGAAGGAAAACAAAAAATGGCAAAAATCGTTAAAGTCATCGGCCGTGAAATCATTGACTCACGTGGTAACCCAACCGTTGAAGCAGAAGTGCATTTAGAAGGCGGTTATGTTGGTTTAGCAGCAGCCCCATCAGGTGCATCAACAGGTTCTCGTGAGGCATTAGAATTACGTGATGGTGATAAAGCACGTTTCTTAGGTAAAGGTGTATTAAAAGCCGTTTCTGCAGTAAACAACGAAATCGCCAAAGCGGTTGTGGGTAAAGATGCGTTAAACCAAGCTGAAATCGACCAAATCATGATCGACTTAGATGGCACAGAAAACAAATCAAAATTCGGTGCAAACGCTATTTTAGCGGTATCTTTAGCCAATGCTAAAGCGGCAGCCGCAGCGAAAGGTTTACCACTTTACGCTCACATTGCTGAATTAAACGGCACTCCAGGTCAATACTCTATGCCATTACCAATGATGAACATCATCAACGGTGGTGAACACGCTGATAACAACGTTGATATCCAAGAATTTATGATTCAACCAGTGGGTGCTAAAACCTTACGTGAAGCGTTACGTATCGGTGCCGAAGTGTTCCACAACCTTGCGAAAGTATTAAAAGGCAAAGGTTTAAGCACCGCAGTGGGTGACGAGGGTGGTTTTGCACCTAACTTAGAATCTAACGCTGCTGCATTGGCTTGTATCAAAGAAGCCGTTGAAAAAGCCGGTTATGTGTTAGGTAAAGATGTCACTTTAGCTATGGACTGTGCGTCTTCTGAGTTCTACAACAAAGACAATGGTTTATACGAAATGAAAGGTGAGGGTAAAACCTTTACTTCTCAAGAATTTACACACTATCTTGAAAACTTAACTAAAGAATACCCAATCGTATCTATCGAAGATGGTCAAGATGAATCTGACTGGGAAGGTTTCGCCTACCAAACTAAAGTATTGGGCGACCGTGTTCAATTAGTGGGTGATGACTTGTTCGTAACCAACACCAAAATCTTAAAAGAAGGTATCGAAAAAGGTATCGCAAACTCTATCTTAATCAAATTCAACCAAATCGGTTCATTAACTGAAACCTTGGCGGCGATTAAAATGGCAAAAGATGCAGGTTACACCGCAGTTATCTCTCACCGTTCAGGCGAAACTGAAGATGCAACGATTGCAGATTTAGCAGTAGGTACTGCAGCAGGTCAAATTAAAACAGGTTCTATGAGCCGTTCAGACCGTATTGCGAAATACAACCAATTAATCCGTATTGAAGAAGCATTAGGCGACAAAGCTCCGTTCTTAGGCTTAAAAGCGGTGAAAGGTCAAGCGTAATCTGAGTTGAATTAGATTAAAAACTTATCTAATGTATTCCCACCGCACTTACATAAGTGCGGTGTTTTTCTATATAAATTAAATTTATTCCAATAATATTATATGACAATCAATCAATCAACAAGGATTGAAACACTAGATTATATAAAGGCAATAGGTATTTTCTTAGTTATTCTTGGGCATTCCATTCCTATCATTAAAGACTCAACTTATCTAGGAAAAATACTAGTCCAAAATATATATTCATTTCATATGCCATTATTTTTTATATTAAGCGGAATTATCCTTGAACATAAAAACAATATACTAAATAAAACCACTAAAATAAGAAAAATAATATACACTTATCTAATCCCCTATCTATCTTGGAGCATAATTTATATTCTGTTACTTGTTTATTATACACCTAATAATTGGGAGGAAATCATTACAGAAAGAAGTATTGCAACTATTACTGGAAGAGGCATAGCACCATTATGGTTTCTTTTCACATTGGCTATTTCTGAAATTATCTTTCTCCTACTCCTAAGATTCAAAGAATATAAGAAAACTAAAAATGAAACATTCTTTGTTTATTTTATCTTAATAACAATATTAACAACTATTTTTCTTTACAATATTAAGATGCAAACTAATATCTTATTTTTCAAATATCTATATATATCAGCATATAGAATTATCCCAGCATTATTTTTTATTTCATTAGGATATATAAGTTATCCTATCATATTATCAAAAACAAAGAATCTTAATAAATTAGTTCTTGCAATTATGTTAGCTTTCATCACATTTGGTATAAATAACTACACCAAAAATAGCGTAAACCTCCATTTAATGGGATTAGGCCACTCGCCGTATATATTTTTTATGACAGGCATCCTTGGTTCATTATCCGTTATCCTATTTTGTACCGTTTTACCTAATAATCTTAGCCTACTATCAAGTATAGGTAAACATAGTTTTACTATAATGGTGTTACACTATCCCCCGTTCAAAATCATTTATTTTGTATCTCTTTCATTCGGCAATATAGATAACAGTCATAGTAAATCTTGGCTTGTAAGTCTATTTACTCTAGTTGTATGTTATATACTTTCAATCACCCTCCTAAAATATATTAGGAAATATACTAAAATTAATTCCATAAATTTACTATAACCATTTTAACTCCGGTAGAATTACATAGCGGCATTAACAACATTATGTTATATTAGTCAATGAAGTAATACCTCTATAATTTTTTGATTAGACATGACAACAAATATTCAACTCACCGAACCATGGCTTTCTTGGGCTATCGAAATTCAAAGTATTGCACAAAATGGGTTGGCCTATTCTAAAAATATTTTTGATATTGAACGCTATCAACGCTTACGTGATATTTCAGCCGAAATGTTAAGCCATAAAACCCAGATCCCCACTGACAAGATCAAAAAATTATTCTGCCAAGAAGAAGGCTATCAAACGCCAAAAATAGATACACGAGCAGCCATTTTCAAAGATGATAAAATCCTATTAGTACAAGAAAATGATCACCTTTGGAATTTACCCGGTGGTTGGGTGGATGTGCAACAAACCATTTATCGCAATACCATAAAAGAAGTCAAAGAAGAAGCAGGACTAACGGTTGAGCCTCGTCTTATTATTGCAATTCACGAACAACACAAACGCAACAATCCCCCTTTTGCTCACCGAGTCTTAAAAACCTTTGTGATGTGTGATTTGTTGGGGGGAGAATTTCAGCCGAATAGCGAAACCATTCAGTCTGGCTACTTTAGTTTAGAAGAACTTGAACATCTTAATGTAAATGATGAAAAAAATACCAAAGCACAAATGCAATTATGTTTTCAAGCATATCATAGTCCACATTGGATAACACAATTTGATTAAGGAATAAAAATGTTACATTTAGTATTAGAAGATAAACACCTGATTGGTCAGAAAAAACATTTTGGAGCCCATTCCACGGTGCATGATCATTTGGTGGTAATGTTTGAAGATGACGGTGAAACCGGTTATTTTTATGCCATGGATTTAACCAACAAAGAGCAACCGATTGTAGATAGTTTATATGTTTACGGCGTGGATAGCATTGAGGGACGGCACGAGGCTCGCCAATTTCAAATTTGTTGGTCGGAAGATGGCAATCAAGCCTTTTTACTCGTGAATGGTTATCCCCATGCGAGCTTTGATTACACCCGATTAGTCGGTTACAATCACAGCAAATTCCCGATGCCTGAAATCACCAGTATGTGGTCGCATGAAGAAATTACGGATAAATTAGTGGCAGAATGGTTAAAGGTTTAATTCCAATTTGAGCGTTATATATTGATAAAACCGATTAGAATAATTTATGTAATCAGGTTGCTTATTAAGCGATTTTTAGCCAGAATGACCCGATTATTCCCCCTTAGAAAATGAAAGGAAAGCACTTATGACAAAACATTATGATTATTTAGCTATCGGTGGCGGTAGTGGCGGTATTGCATCCATTAACCGTGCAGCCAGTTATGGTAAAAAATGTGCCATTATTGAGGCAAAACACTTAGGCGGTACTTGCGTGAATGTGGGTTGTGTGCCGAAGAAAGTCATGTTCTATGGTGCACAAGTGGCCGAGGCGATTAATCATTATGCCCCAGATTATGGCTTTGATGTCAGCGTCAATAAATTCGATTTTTCAAAATTAGTGGAAAGCCGTCAAGCCTATATTGGACGTATTCACACATCTTATGGCAATGTATTAGGTAAAAATAATGTGGATGTGTTAAACGGTTTTGCGAAATTTGTTGACGCAAACACCATTGAAGTGAGCTATGCTGACGGTTCAACAGAACAAGTGACGGCGGATCATATTTTAATTGCCACCGGCGGTCGTCCGAGTATTCCTAAAGTGAAAGGGGCGGAATACGGCATAACGTCTGACGGCGTCTTTGCATTGAACGAATTACCAAAATCTGTTGCCATTGTGGGAGCGGGTTATATTGCCGTTGAGTTGGCTGGCGTCTTTAACAGCTTTGGTGTCGAAAGCCATTTATTTGTGCGTCAACATGCACCGTTGCGTAATCAAGATCCCTTAATCGTGGATACCTTATTAGAAGTATTAGCACAAGACGGTATTCAATTACATACCCAAGCCACTCCAGAAGAAGTAGTGAAAAATGCGGATGGGACATTAACTTTAAAACTTAAAGACGGACGTGAAACCACGGTAGAAAGTCTAGTGTGGGCAATCGGTCGTGAGCCTGCCACAGATGTGATTAATCTTCAAGCCACTGGTGTTGCCACCAATGAACGTGGGTTTATCAAAGTGGATAAATTCCAAAATACCAATGTACCTAACATCTATGCTGTCGGTGATATTATTGAGGGCGGTATCGAATTAACCCCAGTGGCCGTAGCGGCAGGTCGCCGTTTGTCCGAACGTTTATTCAACAACAAACCGAACGAGCATTTAGATTATAATTTAGTGCCAACGGTGGTATTCAGCCATCCGCCTATCGGCACCATTGGCTTAACCGAGCCACAAGCTATCGCTCAATACGGCGAAGAAAATGTGAAAGTTTATAAATCATCTTTCACCGCAATGTACACTGCTGTCACCCAACATCGTCAACCTTGCCGCATGAAATTAGTCTGTGTGGGCAAAGATGAAAAAGTGGTGGGTTTACACGGTATTGGTTTTGGTGTCGATGAAATGATTCAAGGTTTTGCAGTCGCCATTAAAATGGGTGCAACCAAAGCAGACTTTGATAACACCGTCGCCATTCATCCGACAGGTTCCGAAGAATTTGTCACCATGCGTTAATTGATATAAGAAGGAATTTATTATGTTTACAGATTGGAAAGCCCATACTTCCCATGTGAAAAAATCTTTTGGTGAATTAGGTAAAAAACAACCGAAAATGTTACAAGCCTATGCGGCATTAGGTGCAGCAGCGGCGGAGGGTAATGTATTAGATGCGAAAACCAGAGAGTTAATCGCCTTAGCAGTTGCGGTGACCACGCGTTGTGAAAGCTGTATTTCAGTGCATGCGGCTGATGCTGTAAAAGCAGGAGCAACGGAAGAAGAAGTTTCTGCAGCGTTAGCCATGGCCATTGCCTTAAATGCCGGTGCGGCTTATACCTATTCGTTACGTGCTTTAGAGGCCTTTAACGAGCAGAAATAGCGCCAAAAAAAATAAAAAATGCACCTTGATTTTATGTTAAGGTGCATTTGTTTTTTATTGCCATTGCGTTTGAATAAACGGAATAATCTCTCGTAAACAATCCGAAATCGGAATCACCGTCAAATTCTTTTCTACCTCTTTTCTAAACGGTGGACAAAAAGCAATATGGCGTTCTGCTTGATTAATCGGTCGCCAACGGCGTGGAATGGCGGATAAACGGCTTGGATAAAATCCAACGGTTGGAATATTCAACGCCCCACAAATATGCAACGGCCCCGTGGAACCCGCTATAAATAAATCGGCACAAGCTAAAGAATAAGTGAAATCTTCTAGACCATTATTTTTATCATAAATAACCACATGATCATCATTGACCATGCGGGCCAGCTGGTGCGCTTTTTCACTTTCATTTGGGCCTGCGGTTAACACAATATGGCAATCAAACTCGGCTAAAATGCCCTTGATTAACGCCTCATACTGATTCAACGATAAACTGTTTGCCGATCCCCCCGTGCCACTATGCACAAATAGCCATTTTTTATTGAGGTCGAGATTGAATTGTCTGCTTAATAAAAGTCGCTGATTTTGCACCGCAGTTTGATCTAAGGTTAAATAAGGCCGTTGAGGCTCGATTGGGGAAAGGTGATGATCGACCAAAAATTGGCGAGCCAAATCCAAATTATATTCAAACTCGGCCTTTTCCGAACGGGAACGACGTTGGGTAAGGCGATGATTATACAAAAATTGAAATAACTTGGTGGCGGGCGCAAGGCGATATTTAATGCAAGATTGCCAAGTGAGTTTGGCGTTATACCAGTCTGATACAAAACTAATCACCGCATTAAATTTGGCAGCCTTAATTTGATTCAAAGTGCGGTGAAAATCGGCAGCGTTTTTTTTATTTTGACTGTCAATGATAACGTCATCAATATAAGGACAAAGTTCCGCTAACGGAGCGGTGTAATGTGGGACTAAAGCGGTAATTTTGATACGAGGATCAGATTGTTTGATTAACGCTAACGCAGGGAAAATCAGCATAAAATCACCAATTTTATCATTACGAATGACAAGTAAATTTTGCATAAGGCTTTCCTAAAAAATTGTTTGGGTCATTATAACCCTAAATAAAGCAGCAAGCCACAGCGTGGCGTAATGTGCTTAACCCCGTATGCAAGTACGGGGGACTACCGTCTCTGTATTTTTCCTTGCTTTTTTGCTAAAAAAATGTATAATCCTTGGGCTTTTTGTCTATATATACAGAGAAAAAAGTAAGTATTCCGTGCCTTCGATACGGAATTTCTTTTATTATTAAACATTAGAGGAAGGTTATGGTAACCATTCGTTTATCTCGTGGCGGAGCTAAAAAACGCCCATTTTATCAAATCGTTGTCGCTGACAGCCGTTCACCACGTGACGGTCGTTTTATTGAGCGTGTAGGCTTTTTCAACCCATTAGCAACTGGTAACGCTGAACGTTTACGTTTAGATTTAGACCGTGTTAATGCGTGGTTAGAAAAAGGTGCAAGCCTGTCTGATCGTGTTTCTTCTTTAGTAAAAGAAGCACAAAAAGCAGCGTAATTAAACGATTTGAGTATAGGTGATAAATATGACACAACACAATGAACAACGTATTGAAGTAGTCGGAAAACTCGGCTCGACTTACGGTATTCGTGGTTGGTTGCGTATTTATTCCTCCACCGAATCCGCTGAAAACATTTTTAGCTATCAACCTTGGTATTTAAAAATCAAGGGGCAATGGCAACCCACCGAATTAGAAAGTTGGAAACATCATAATCATGAATTGATCGTGAAATTGAAAAATATTGACGATCGAGAAATAGCACAAACCTTGGCGAATGTGGAAATTGGCGTAGATTTGTCGGTTTTTCCTGAATTGGGCGACGGCGATTATTATTGGCACGATTTGATCGGTTGCCAAGTGGTCAATTTACAAGGTTACGCCATGGGGACCGTGACAGAAATGATGGAGACCGGTTCTAATGATGTGTTGGTGGTCCGAGCGAATAGCAAAGATGCGTTCGGCAAACAAGAACGGTTAATCCCGTTTTTGTATGAACAAGTAGTTAAAAGAGTCGATCTCACCACAAAGACGATTGAAGTGGATTGGGACGCAGGTTTCTAATCTCAGGTATGCTGTGGCGCTTTTAAGTAGTAACTCTCGGGGAAATTTATGTTTATAGGGATCGTCACCCTGTTTCCCGACATGTTTAAAGCAATTACAGAATTTGGGGTAACAGGCCGAGCAGTCAAACAACATTTACTGGATGTGCAATGTGTGAATCCAAGGGATTTTACTTGGGATAAGCACCATACCGTAGACGACCGCCCTTATGGCGGTGGGCCGGGTATGTTGATGATGGTGCAGCCTTTACGGGATGCCATTCATCAAGCCAAACAACAGGCGAAAGCACATCACAAGAGCGGTCACAAGGCAAAAGTGATTTACTTGTCACCGCAAGGACGTAAATTGGATCAAGCTGGCGTAAAAGAACTGGCACAAAATGAACAACTCATTTTAGTGTGTGGTCGTTACGAGGGCATTGATGAACGATTGATTCAAACCGAAATTGATGAAGAATGGTCAATCGGCGATTATGTTCTGACTGGCGGGGAATTGCCTGCAATGACATTAATTGATGCCGTTGCAAGATTTATTCCCGGGGTATTAGGCAAACAAGCCTCCGCAGAGGAAGATTCCTTTGCCACAGGGTTATTGGATTGCCCACATTATACTCGGCCAGAGGTGTTAGACGGGCTTACTGTACCACCCATACTGATGTCGGGTCACCACGAAGAAATTCGCAAATGGCGATTGAAACAATCCCTTGAGCGAACGTGGTTAAGACGCCCTGAGCTACTGGAAAAACTAGCTCTGACTGACGAACAAAAAAAATTGCTCGCTCAAATTAAAAAAGAGCAGGCTTAATCAGTTAATTCTAGTATTAAAAAAGGTTTAAAAAATGAGCAACATCATTAAACAACTTGAAGATGAACAATTAAAACAAAACATCCCTAGCTTCCGTCCCGGTGACACATTAGAAGTGAAAGTATGGGTTGTTGAAGGTTCTAAAAAACGTTTGCAAGCATTCGAAGGCGTGGTTATTGCAATTCGTAACCGTGGCTTGCACAGTGCATTTACCTTACGTAAAGTATCAAACGGTACTGGCGTTGAACGTGTTTTCCAAACTCACTCACCAGCGATTGACAGCATTGCTGTGAAACGTAAAGGTGCGGTACGTAAAGCGAAACTTTACTACTTACGTGAACGTTCAGGTAAATCTGCACGTATTAAAGAACGTTTGGGTGCTTAATTGTAGAATTATTGTACGGCAAATAGCAAAAAAAGGCTTGGTTTTTCCAAGCTTTTTTGCTTTATTTGACTGCCTATTCCCCACTTTGTTTTTATTCTGTTAAAAATTTAGACAAATAGCATATAAATCTTTTAACTAGATCACATTTTTGATATTTATTTTTGAAATTCCTTAATCTTCGGCATATTATACGCACGGATTTTATTTTAATAACAATTATAACAAGACCAAGGAGTACATATGTCTTCAAATCAACCGTCTACAAAATGGACGAAATTTAACATCGCTTGGATGATTAACTTATTTGGTACCGCTGTGGGTGCGGGCGTATTATTTTTACCGATTAATGCGGGTCGTGCCGGTTTCTGGCCATTAGTGATTATGGCCATTTTAGTCGGACCAATGACCTATTTGGCACACCGTGGTTTATCTCGTTTTGTTTTGTCGTCTTCTAAACCGGGGAGCGACATTACCGAAGTCGTAGAAGAACACTTTGGTAAAACCGCAGGAAAATTAATTACCTTATTATATTTCTTTGCCATTTTCCCGATTTTATTAATTTATGGTAACGGTATTACCAACACGGTGGATTCCTTTATCGTCCACCAATTAGGCATGGCATCGCCAAACCGTGCATTACTTTCTTTCGTGTTAATCGCCGTGTTAATTTCAGTGATGTTAATGAATGAACGTGTGATGTTAAAATTGACTGAATGGTTAGTGTATCCATTAGTCTTTATTCTTTTCGCCTTGTCTATTTATCTGATTCCTGAATGGAACGGTTCCATGTTGCAAGAAATGCCAACCGCAAGTAGCTTTATTACCACACTTTGGATCACTATTCCGGTATTGGTTTTCTCCTTTAACCATTCTCCTGCGATTTCTGCTTTCTCGCAATCACAACAACGTGAATACCAAGATCCGATTTTAGCCGAGAAATACGCAAGCAAAACCCTAAAAGGTACATCCACTATGTTATTACTCTTTGTGATGTTCTTTGTGTTTAGCTGTGTTCTTACTTTAACCCCTGAAGAATTAGCCTTGGCGAAAGAACAAAATATCAGTATTTTATCTTTCTTGGCAAACAAATTTGATAATCCATATATCTCTTATTTTGGTCCATTAGTGGCTTTCCTTGCCATTACTAGTTCATTCTTTGGTCATTATTTAGGTGCGAGAGAAGGCTTAGAAGGGCTTTACATTAAAATGACCGACAATAAACAAATTAATCGTAAAAAACTCAATTATGGCACTGCGGTATTTTTCTTGTTAACCCTTTGGGGCGTTGCCGTCATTAACCCAAGTATTTTAGGCCTAATTGAATCTTTAGGTGGTCCAATTATTGCGATGATCCTGTTCATTATGCCGATGTATGCAATTCGCAAAGTGCCAGCAATGCAACGTTATCAAGGTCAATTAAGTAATATCTTTGTCACCGTGATGGGATTAATTGCCATTTCTGCGGTTGTCTATGGACTATTTTAGAATTTAAGCTAAAATGCCACTCTTTTTTGTATAATCAAATTCCCTTTTTCATGGTATGAGAAAGGGAATACTCTATAAGAAGTATAATATGATTAGCGTATTTGATATGTTTAAAGTGGGCATTGGTCCGTCTAGCTCACACACTGTTGGACCAATGAAAGCAGGAAAGCAATTTGTAGATGATTTGCTTTCCCAACAATTATTTGAACAAGTGGGCAAAATTCACGTTGATGTGTATGGTTCGTTGTCTATGACAGGTCGAGGCCATAATACAGATACGGCGATTATTATGGGATTAGCCGGTTATTTGCCAGATGATGTGGATATTGAGTTAATTCCTCGATTTGTGGCCGAATTAAAGAAAACCGCCCTCTTACCGATTGCACAAGGCCAAAAAAAGGTGATCTTTAATTTTGATGAAAATATGATGTTTCATCAAACCTTTTTGTCATTACACGAAAATGGCATGAAAATCACCGCACTTGATGAACAAAACAAGGTGATCTACCAAAAAACCTACTATTCTATTGGCGGTGGATTTATTGTGGATGAAGAACATTTTGGGCAAGAAGAAAAGCGGGACATTGAAATTCCGTTTCCTTACCAAAATTCGGTGGATATTTTAAAACATTGCAAAGAAAATGGTTTAGCGTTCTCCACCGTTGCCATGGAAAATGAAATTGCCTTGAACGGCAAAACGGCGACCGAACAACACCTACTCCGAGTATGGAACACCATGCAAGCCTGTATTGAGCGTGGATTACATACTGAGGGCATTTTACCAGGACCATTAAAAGTGCCAAGACGTGCTGCAACTTTGTACCGTATGTTACAAGCCAACACGAACTTATCCAATGATCCAATGCGTGTGATTGACTGGGTGAATATGTATGCGTTAGCCGTGAATGAAGAAAATGCAGCTGGCGGTCGTGTGGTGACAGCGCCAACCAATGGGGCTTGTGGCATTATTCCGGCGGTATTATCTTATTATGAGAAATTTATTTCTCCGATTAGCCAAGAAATTATCGAACGCTATTTACTGGCCTGTGGCATGATTGGTTCATTATACAAAATGAATGCCTCTATCTCTGGGGCGGAAGTTGGTTGCCAAGGTGAGGTGGGCGTCGCTTGTTCTATGGCTGCAGCTGGATTAGCGGAAATTCTAGGCGGTAGCCCTGAACAAGTCTGTATTGCCGCTGAAATTGCTATGGAGCATAATTTAGGTTTAACCTGTGACCCTGTGGGTGGGCAAGTGCAAGTGCCTTGTATTGAACGTAATGCCATCGCATCTGTGAAAGCAATTAATGCGAGCCGTATGGCCTTACGCCGTACCACTAACCCACGAGTCACCTTAGACAAAGTGATTGAAACTATGTATGAAACGGGCAAGGACATGAATTCCAAATACCGTGAAACATCACAAGGTGGCTTGGCGATTAAAGTGGTTTGTGATTAAAGAAATGAGTAACTTCTAAAAGAGAAGATACTCATCTTCTCTTTTTTGTTTTAAAATAACCGCACTTTTATATTGAGATATAAGGAAAATAAATGGTTTCGGAACGCTTTTATTTAAAAATGGAAGAACATTTTTTATATGTTCCCTATTACGATCATCACCGCCGTGTGCGAGTGTTACTACCAAAAGGCTATCACAAAGATCAATGGCAGCATTATCCTGTGGTATATATGCACGACGGCCAAAATGTATTTTATAGCAAAGAATCGTATTCTGGCTATTCTTGGAAAATTATTCCGACCATCAAAAAACATAAAGAATTTCCCAAATTAATCATTGTTGGCATCGACAACGCCGGTTCAGACAGATTAGATGAATATTCCCCTTGGCAAGCCAGCGTTGGTTTTACCGAACAAGCTCGTCAAACGGGGGGAAAAGGCGCTGAATATGGAGATTGGGTGGTAAATACTGTCAAACCTTTTATTGATCAACATTATCGTACCAAGCCCGAACGTGAACATACCTTATTGGCAGGCAGTTCCATGGGGGGGATTATTACCGCTTATATGGGTTCCGCTTATCCACATATTTTCGGCCACTTAGGCGTGTTTTCCTTGGCCTCGTGGTTTTGTGAGGTGGATTTTCTGCATTTCACCCATCACAATCCGATTGATCGTGCTAGCCGTGTGTTTATTCAGGTGGGGACCAATGAGGGCGACGACGCTGATGCGCAATATATTTCCAATATGAGCCAATCCTATATTGATTGCACCTTGCGTTATTATCAATCCTTAATCAGAACTGGCCACCCTGTCGATAATCTCTGTTTACGTATCATGGCGAATGAGATCCACCATGAAAAACATTGGGCGGATCATTTTGTCGAATTTTTACAATTTTCGTTAACCTAATCGCAAAAAACTGCGGTGAAAATCACCGCAGTTTTGCGCTTTTGGATTTGCTTTAGGATTAAATAATCCCTTGTTCTTCTAGCTTACCTAAGAAGAATGGCATTTGCACTCGCCACCAAGGCCAGTCATGATCCACATCACCGCCCCAGAAGTCGAACCAAGCCTGAATGCCGTTGTTTTCAAACACCTGCTGTAAACGTTTAGAATCCGCAATATGCTGTTCTTCCCATGCGCCTTGCCCCACGGCCACTAAATAGTGGTTTTGGCGGTAACGCTCAAGGAACCATTCATCATGTTGATTAGACACATAATCAATCGGCGAATTGAAATACACCGCTTGATCATTGCCAAAATCACCAGTAAAGAAACGGGCATCATATACGCCACTTAAGGCAATGGCCGTATCAAATAAATCAGGGTGACGTAAGGCAAAGTTAATGGTATGGAAAGCGCCCATACTGCAACCCGTGGCAATCATGGTGCCATTCCATTGGGATTCGTGACGAATTAACGGCACTAATTCATGTACAATATAACGATCGTAAGCATTATGCGCTAACGCCATATCATGCCCGCTTTTCCATGTGGCCAACCAAGATTCACTATCATAGGAATCTGGCGTATAGAATTTAATTAAGCCACGCTCAATAAATGAACGGCAAGCATCAATCATGCCAAAATTGCCGTATTCATTTTGGTTACCACCAGAGGACGGGAACACAATCACGGGTTTGCCCGCATGCCCATACACATTAAAGTGCATTTCACGGCCTAATTCCCCACTCCACTGACTTCTTCTCTCAAAGTGCATATTGTTATTCCTGTCTTATTGTTTTTGATGTGCAAATTGCACGATTTCACGCATTTTTTCAATGCTGTCGGCACGGGCTAAAATACCATGTTCGCCCATGATTTTGGCAAAGACACCGGGTACAGTTTGCACGCTAATAATATTTTGCGCAAATTTTTCGCACACTTGTTCAATGCTGTGCGCATAGTTTTGGTTCGCTTTGCGTGAAATATAGACTACATTCCAAGGGTGAGTAATGTGGCTATGGAATTTATTTTCTTTCACCACGTTGGCATATTCGGCGAACACATCAAAATCATTGGCGTAATTCCACATGTCAATGGTTAATCCACCCGGTGGGCGACAGTTGATTTCTAATGGTAAGAATTCACCGGTTTTTTTAGTGCGGAAAAATTCAAAGTGGAAGAAACGTTCACGCACACCGAAAGCCTCAACGCATTGTTTGCCTAAGGCAATTAATTCTGGAGCAATCTCACGTGGCACATAGTAGAACATGTCACCATCTTTTTCGACCGTGTCTAACACCGCCTCAGAATATTCCAAGCTCGCATAGAACACGATATTTCCCTCGTGATCGGTTAATCCATCAAAGGTCACAATGTCGCCATCAATGAATTCTTCCATAATATATTCAACATGCGAATTTTTGTAACCAAAAAATGCCTCTAATTCCTCCGCACTTTTGATTTTATAGGTATCACTCGCCCCGACACCAGAGTTCGGTTTGATAATCACTGGGAATTTCAGTTTCTTAGCGAGTTTGCGGGCCTCATCATCGTCATGGAACACTTGTCCTTTCGCCACTTTTAGCCCTGTTTTACGGAACACTTCTTTCATTTGTGCTTTGGTTTTAATGGCAAGCATATCGTCATTTTTATAACCAAACACATTAAAATCGGTACGCAATTTGGCATCCAATTCTAGCCAATATTCATTGTGGGATTCAACCCGATCAATGCGACCATATTTATGCGCAAAATGGCCAACGGCACGATACACTTGATCGTAATCTTCCATATTATCCACACGATAATATTCGGTTAACGAATTACGTAAATTTTCGCTCAGTTGTTCATAAGGGGTATCTGCGATCCCTAAGGTATTAATCCCTTTTTCTTTCATTCGCACCGCAAAGGTTTCGAAGTTAGTGGGAAAATGGGGAGAAATCATGACAAAATTAAGTGGTCTTGACATCGTGGGGTTTCCTCTCAGTTATCTATTTTTATGGGTTAACGGGAATTCTAAGCGAGTTTTGTTTATTTTGCCAATACATTTCGATGAAATCGGCTAAAAAATAGGATAAATTTTACCTTATCCCATTTTACGGCTATTCATTAATTTGTAATTTCAGGCGGATTTTACGTAATAATAAAAATACCCAAGGCCAAAGTAGTCCGCTGATTAAGGCACCAAAAATTTCTTGCCATTGGAAAGTGGCATTGTGAATTAAACGTTCAATCACGAAAATGCCTAATCGAATGCAGTACACCAATAGCACGATCAACAAGCTCTGCTGTAACAGGGATAAATTTCTGAGTAACGCATGATTTTTGGCCACCACGTACATAAAAACCGAGAGAACCAAGGCATGTATACCCATCACCGAACCCAGCACTAAATCCCAAATGACCCCTAACACAAAAGCCGATCCAATGCTGACTTTTTCGGGGATGGATAATGACCAGTAAGTTAAGACTAACACTAACCAAGCGGGTTTAAAGCTCTGAAAACCTGCCGGCCAAGGCGCAATTTCCAACACTAATGCTACCACAAAAATACATAGCAACGTCATCACTTGCATGATAAAACGGGTATTCATTAATCTTCCTCCCGATGTTCTTTTAACTCTGGATCTAGCTGCGTATCATCTGAGTTCATTTCCACAGGTAAGGTTTCCGTGCCATTTTCTTCCGTTGCATGGGGGGCTGCTTGTTCTTGTTCTTCAAGCGGTTTTTCTTTTTTCTGTGGTATATTGCGTAATCGTTGTTGTACCACATTGCGCACCTCTTCTGGTGATGAGGCTTGCACTTTGTGCATATCTTCCGCACTGGACCAAACTAACAACACATAGCGTAAACGCTCCAATGAGGCCAAGGGTTTGGCACTGATCGTGGCAAAATAATTGGAACCATCACGAGAAACTTTGTCCACCACCGCGACGGGATACCCCTCGGGAAAACGTCCGCCCAAACCCGAGGTGACTAACAAGTCGCCTTTCACAATATCGACCGAACGTGGCACATTATCCAAACTCAGTTCATCCGCTCGGCCCGTGCCACTGGCAATGGTTCGCACATCATTACGCAACACTTGCACAGGAATAGAATGCGTCACATCCGTCAACAACAGCACACGTGAGGTATCTTCACCGGCGGAAATAATTTGCCCCACCACGCCACGCTCATCAATCACCGGCTGACCGGCATACACACCCGCACCACGTCCCTGATTAATCACCACTTGCTGACGATAAGTGTCACTTTCTGCGGTTAATATTTCAGCAATTTTTTTGTATTCATCCGTGCGTAAGGGCGAATTAAGCAATAAACGCAAGCGTTGATTCTCCACTTTTAACAGATCCAATAATAACAAATCCGCATTCTTTTCTCGTAATTGATCTTTTAAAACTCGATTCTCAATTTGTAATTTATTGGTATCAATTAAATTATCTGAAACACTATCTAGCACCGTATGAGGGGTGTTGGCTAAATAATATAAGCCGCCCACCAAGGTTTCCATGGCACTACGCACTTTAATCATAGCGTGACTTTGCCCATCAGACAGAATCAGCGCAATAGAGGCCATCACGGCGAAAAATAAACGCAGTCCAAGGGGAGGAGCTTTTCCAAAAATAGGTTTCATTGCCAGTCCAATACAAAGCAAAAAGTGCGGTGCAAAAATCGAAAATTTATCACCGCACTTTTTTATCACAGGTTATTAAATATCATCACTAAAAATATCGCCACCGTGCATATCGATCATATGCAAGGCCTCGCCGCCACCTAAGGCCACGCAAGTCAATGGATTATCGGCCACTACCACACGCACGCCCGTTTCTTTACTGACTAAATGCGAAATATTACGCAATAAGGCGCCGCCACCCGTTAACACAATACCGTACTCATAAATATCGGCAGCATGTTCAGGCTTACATTCTTCTAAAGCAGAACGAATGGCATCAATAATCCCTTTTAACGGTTGGCTAATCGCCTCTAACACATCACGAGAGGTCAATGTGAATGGACGAGGCACGCCCTCAGAAAGATTTAAACCATGCACTTCCAATTCCAACACATCAGCATCCGATTCAATATAGGCTGCCCCAATTTCATGCTTGATACGCTCTGCTGTCGCCTCACCAATGATTGAACCAAAGGTTTTACGCACATAAGAAATAATCGCCTCATCAAATTTATCCCCCCCAATACGCACGGAAGAAGAATAGGCTAAACCATTCAACGCAATGACCGCAATTTCAGTGGTACCGCCACCAATATCGATCACCATCGAACCCGTTGGGGTTGAAACTGGCAACCCTGCACCAATCGCTGCCGCCATCGGTTCTTCAATTAAATACACTTCTCTCGCACCGGCACCGATAGCCGATTCTTTAATCGCACGACGCTCTACTTGAGTTGCTCCGGCTGGCACACAAATTAATACACGTGGGCTTGGACGTAAAAAATTACCGCTATGCACCTGTTTGATGAAATATTGCAACATTTTTTCCGTCACAAAGAAATCCGCAATCACACCGTCTTTCATTGGGCGAATGGCTTCAATATTGTTTGAAGTACGACCGAGCATCATTTTGGCATCTTTACCCACTGCCGCAATGCTACGTTGCCCCGCACGCCCTTGACGAATGGCGACCACAGAGGGTTCATCAAGTACAATCCCTTGATCTTTCACATAAATTAATGTGTTTGCTGTCCCTAAGTCAATAGAGAGATCGTTGGAGAATAATCCCCGAATTTTTTTGAATAACATAAGAATTCCGCTAATAAAATGTTCGTTAAATAAGAGATAGAAAAATTATGCGTAATGTACCAAAAAATCGACAGTAATTACAGTGAAAATTAGTATAAAGACAGAATTAAATCATCTTTTGGGCTTTTGAGGTATGAATCTCATTAAAGAATGATTTTACGATGGGATCGAGAGACAATATTAACAGCTCTCTCTTACCGCCAATTTTGTTGGTATTTCAATCACTTTTGTCTGAGAACTCGGCATATCATCCTGTAATAAACGTTTAAGCATTTTACCTGCCTGATAGCCAATTTGTTCATAAGGAATCGAAATCGTCGTAAGTCTTGGATAAGATACCGTTCCCACGTCTAGCCCACCAAGACTGGCAATAGCAATATCTTGTGGTACGGAGATATGACGGCGTTGTGCCTCATATAGGGCGCCACAAGCCAATTCATCCGACACAAAGACTAAGGCATCAATTTTTCCCCACAACAACAAAGATTCGCTGAATAATTTTCCTCCTGCGGAAAATGAAATCGGTTCAGCACTGTGCAACATTAAATGAGGGTTGATATGTTTGGCTAACAGCGTCGTGTGCCAACTGGCAAGGTATTGCTGAAAAATAGCCAACTCTTGGGTTGCTGATAACAACGCAATTTCTTGATAACCTTTTTCAACCAAAAAAGTCACCATTTTTTTCATGGCTTGTTTACTATCAATACCGACATTAATATGCAAGGGATCTTGTTGGATAGAACCAATTTCTAAACAAGGCATGCCACTTTGTGTAATCCATTCCTTAGCATTGGCTGGGCAAGTCAAATTCAGTAACACAATCGCTAACGGAGAATGATTAATTAACTCTCGTAGCCAGTGTTTATTATCTGCAATCAGAATCACTAATTGCACATCTAATTCACGGATATTTTCTTGAAGTGCGGATAAAATCAAGGCATTTTCACGAGAAATCAAGGAATGCGTCACCACAACCAAATTACGAGAGGTGGCAGAGGCTAATTGACGGGCTGCAAAGTTCGGCACATAGCCCAGTTGTTGCACGGCTTGCTCAATTTTCTCACGCATTTCCTCAGAAACCAACGCTGGCTGGCGTAACGCTCGTGAAACTGTCATCTGTCCGACACCCACGACTTTTGCCACATCGGCTAAAGTGACTTTTCCTGTTGTTTTGCGTGATCTTGTTATTTCTGCCATGTTATTACCCTAATTTTGTCTTGGGTATTATACAGAAAAGCCATCGGTTTTGCTGAAATTCATTTTTTTCTTACTGATATTTTGTGATCAAGATCACATTTTTGAACATAAATTTAAGAAAAAATGTTAACGCTATCACAATTTTGAAATTTGCTTATTGATAGCGTTAACATTGAATTATATAGTGACACTGATTTTTATTAACTAAGGAGTTTCCTATGAAAATAATGGCAGTCTGTGGCTCAGGGTTGGGCAGCAGTTTTATGATGGAAATGAACATCAAAAAAGTATTGGCAAAATTAGGTATTGAAGCGGAAGTGAATCATACGGATTTATCTTCGGTAACACCGAATGATGCCGATGTGTTTGTGATGGCAAGTGATATTGCCGCCAGTAGTAGTATTGATCCCGAACGGATTATCGTTGTAAAAAATATCGTGGGATTAAACGAATTTGAAGAAAAATTAACCGCATATTTTAACCGTTAGGAGGTTATGATGGACAGCGTACTCTTTTTTGTTTTAGATATTCTTAAAGTACCCTCTGTATTGGTGGGTTTGATTGCCTTGGTCGGTTTAATCGCTCAGAAAAAATCTGCGCCTGATATTATTAAAGGCACCGTAAAAACGATTTTAGGTTTCTTAGTTTTAGGTGGCGGTGCCACTGTGTTAATGGGATCTCTCGCCCCACTTGGCGGTATGTTTGAATACGCCTTTAATGTGCAAGGTATTATTCCAAACAACGAAGCCATTGTGTCAATGGCGATTGAAAAATACGGTACGGCCACCGCATTAATTATGGCGTTTGGTATGGCAGCCAATATTATCGTAGCTCGTTTCACACGGTTAAAATTTATCTTTTTAACAGGTCATCACACATTCTATATGGCTTGTATGATCGGTATTATCTTAACCGTGGTGGGTTTTGAAGGCGTGCAACTGGTGTTTGTGGGTTCCTTGGCGTTAGGTTTAGTGATGGCGTTCTTCCCTGCTTTAATGCACCGTTATATGCAAAAAGTGACAGGTAGCAATGATGTGGGCTTTGGGCATTTTGGCTCACTCGGTTATTTCTTATCTGCGGTGATTGGTCAAGCAGTGGGCAAAAATTCCAAATCGACGGAAGAAATGAATTTACCGAAAAACTTAAGTTTCTTGCGTGATAGTTCCATTTCTATCTCATTGACAATGTTGGTCATTTATTTCATTTTAGCCATTTCTGCGGGCAGTCAATATGTGGAACAAAACTTAAGTGGCGGTCAACATTTCTTAGTGTACTCCACTATTCAAGCCATTACCTTTGCCGCTGGCGTTTACATTATCTTACAAGGGGTTCGCTTAATTTTAGCGGAAATCGTGCCAGCCTTTACAGGATTCTCTGAAAAACTGGTTCCCGATGCTCGCCCAGCGTTGGACTGCCCGATTGTGTTCCCTTATGCCCCTAATGCGGTGTTAATCGGCTTCCTTTCTAGCTTTGTGGGCGGTATTGTCGGCTTGGCGTTGTTAGGTCAACTGAATTGGGTGTTGATTTTACCTGGTGTAGTGCCACACTTCTTCTGTGGTGCAACCGCTGGTGTGTTTGGTAATGCCACTGGGGGCAGACGTGGTGCGGTAATTGGGGCATTTGCACACGGTTTATTAATTACGTTCTTGCCTGTATTCTTATTGCCAGTATTAGGCAATCTCGGCTTTGCCAACACCACGTTCAGTGATGCAGACTTCGGTGGGGTCGGTATTTTGTTAGGCTATATGGCACAATATTTGTCTAAAGAAATGATTATGGGCGTGATTGTGGCGATCTTTGTGGCGTTGGTGGCGTACAACTACGCTGTCAAACCCAGCAAAAAAGGGGCGTAAATGAACACGCAAGCAATGCAGGCGTTGGCGAAAGACATTCGCATCGCCTTGCTTAAATCACTCACGCATCTGGGTTTCGGGCATTTCGGCGGTAGTCTATCCATTGCAGATGTGTTAGCAGTACTCTATGGTGGCGTGATGAAAATTGATCCAAAACGCCCTGATTGGCAAGAGCGAGACTATTTCGTGTTATCCAAAGGACACGGCGGTCCTGCCCTTTATGCCATATTGGCACTGAAAGGCTATTTCCCTGAACAGGATTTATTGACCTTAAACCAAAATGGGACAAATTTTCCGAGCCACCCTGATCGCTTAAAAACCCTTGGGGTAGATGCCACCACAGGATCGCTCGGGCAAGGGATTTCCATTGCCACAGGTATTGCCTTATCGCACCAATTACGTCAACTGCCAAACCGCACATTTTGTATTGTGGGGGATGGCGAACTCAACGAAGGGCAATGCTGGGAAGCCTTTCAATTTATTGCTCACCGCAATTTAACCAATTTAACCGTTATTGTGGATTATAACAAACAACAGTTAGATGGTTCGCTTTGTGACATTATCAATCCTTTTGATTTAAGAGCAAAATTCAGTAGTTTTGGGTTTGCCGTGGAAACCGTAAAAGGGACGGATATTGAACGACTTTATCAAGTGCTAACACAAAAAATGGATCGACCATTAGCCTTGATTTTAGACAGCAAAAAAGGGCAAGGGGTACCTTATTTGGAGAATTTGCCAAATTGCCACCATTTGCGTTTAGATCAACAAAGTCGTGCAGAAATTGAAAACGCCATTCAACAGTTGGAGATGAGCCGATGAGTAAGCGAGAAAAAGATCCGCAAGAAATGCGGAAAATTTATGCGGAAACCATGCTCAATGCCATGCAAAACAATCCGAATATCGTGCAATTAGAAGCGGATTTGATGAGTTGTATGACAATGGATAAAGTGCAAAAAATCTTGCCACATCAGGTGATTAACTGCGGTATTATGGAAGCCAATGTAGTCGGTATGGCAGCAGGATTATCCTTAGCAGGTATGATCCCCTTTGTGCATAGCTTTACCGCATTCGCCAGTCGCCGTTGTTTTGATCAATTATTTATGGCAGTGGATTATCAAAAAGCCAATGTCAAAGTGATTGCTTCGGATGCAGGGGTAACCGCGGTGCATAATGGCGGTACACACATGTCTTTTGAAGATATGGGGATTGTGCGTGGTTTGGCTCATTCCACCGTATTGGAAGTGTCAGACGGCACAATGATGAAAGCTATCATTAATCAATTAGTTGATTTAAACGGCTTTTATTGGGTACGTACGATTCGTAAACAAGCAGTCAAACTCTATGCAGATGATGAACAATTTACTATCGGCAAAGCCAAGATATTACGCCAAGGCAAAGACATTACGCTCATTGCTAATGGCATTATGGTCGCCGAAGCCTTAGATGCCGCCGATAAATTGGCAGAACAAGGCATTGAAGCCACGGTGGTGGATATGTTCACCTTAAAACCGCTGGATGTGGATTGCGTGATTGATTGTGCTAAACGTACAGGCAAAATTGTCACTTGCGAAAACCATAGCATTACCAATGGATTAGGTTCAGCGGTCGCAGAAGTGTTGGCAGAACATTGCCCAACACCAATGCGAAGAATCGGGATTCAACAGCGTTATGGGCAAGTGGGAACGCAAGATTTCTTAATGCAAGAATATGGTTTAACGGCGGAGCATATTGTGCAGAAAGCATTAGAATTAATCTAATATGTAATCTTAAAAAGGGATTAAAATTTGATTTTAATCCCTTTTTTACTAACCAGTTTATTTATTATCACTAGGCATTTTTCAAAATATCTTTCAAAAATCTCGCCGTATGGGATTTTTTGTCTTTCACCACTTGCTCTGGTGTCCCCGCAGCGATAATCTCACCGCCACCGCTACCGCCCTCAGGCCCGAGATCCACAATCCAGTCAGCCGTTTTGATCACGTCTAAATTATGCTCAATCACCACAATCGTATTGCCTTGATCACGTAAGCGGTGTAACACTTCCAACAACTGTTTGATGTCAGCAAAATGCAAGCCCGTAGTGGGTTCATCCAAAATATACAAGGTTTTGCCTGTATCTCGCTTAGACAATTCGGTGGCTAACTTCACTCGCTGAGCCTCACCACCTGATAAAGTAGTAGAAGATTGCCCTAAGCGAATGTAAGACAATCCCACATCCATCAACGTTTGCAATTTACGGGCAATCACTGGAATAGCGTCAAAAAATTCCCGAGCCTCTTCCACCGTCATATCTAGCACTTGATGAATGGTTTTGCCTTTATAACGAATTTCCAACGTTTCACGGTTGTAACGTTTGCCTTTGCAATGATCGCATGGCACATAGACATCAGGCAAGAAGTGCATTTCCACTTTTAACACGCCATCTCCTTGACAGGCCTCGCAGCGTCCACCTCGTACGTTGAAACTAAAACGCCCCACGTTATAGCCCCTTGCTCGGGCCTCTGGTACGCCTGCAAAAAGCTCACGAATAGGGGTAAATAACCCCGTATAAGTCGCTGGGTTTGAACGTGGAGTACGTCCAATCGGGCTTTGGTTAATATCGATCACTTTATCGAAATACTGCAAACCATCAATGGATTCATAAGGGGCAAAATGAATATTATCTGCCCGATTTAACGCATTTTGTGCCAATGGGAACAAAGTATCATTAATCAAGGTGGATTTGCCTGAACCTGACACGCCTGTGATACAAGTAAACAAGCCAACGGGAATGTCTAAATTCACCGATTTTAGGTTATTGCCCGTCGCACCGTTTAAACGGAGGAGCTTATCGGGATCAAGTGCGGTGCGTTTTTTCGGAATTTCGATTGTTTCCGTTCCCGATAAATATTTCCCTGTAATGGAGTGGGGGTTCGCCATAATTTCTTGGGCGGAGCCTTGCGCAATGACTTCACCGCCGTGAACACCTGCGCCGGGGCCAATATCAATAATATGATCCGCCGCCCGAATCGCATCTTCGTCATGTTCCACTACGATCACCGTGTTACCTAAATTTCGCAGGTGAATCAAGGTGTTAAGCAAGCGTTCATTATCTCGTTGATGCAAACCGATAGAGGGTTCATCTAACACATACATCACGCCCACTAAACCTGCACCAATTTGACTGGCCAAACGGATCCGTTGGGCCTCACCGCCTGACAGGGTTTCAGCGGAACGGGAAAGGGAAAGATAATTTAAGCCCACATTGACTAAGAAAGACAAGCGTTCTTTGATTTCTTTGAGAATTTTCTCGGCAATTTGGGCTTTTTGCCCGACTAACGCCATTTTCTCGAAAAAGGCCAAGGCCTCGCCAATGCTCATCTCTGACACATCAGGCAAGTTAGTTTGTCCGATATAAACATGACGAGCCTCAGGGCGTAAACGAGATCCGCAACAATCCACACAAGGACGTGTGCTGATATTTTTCGCCAATTCTTCTCGTACTGACATGGATTCCGTTTCTTTATAACGGCGTGCCATATTGTTTAAAATGCCCTCAAAGGCATGACGGCGAACCACCGTATCACCACGATCATTTAAATAGGTGAACTCAACTTCTTCTTTGCCAGAGCCATGCAACACAATATCACGTACTTTTTTAGGCAATTTTTCAAACGGCATTTCCACGTCGAAATGATAATGTTTGGCCAAAGAGGTGAGCATTTGATAATAATAGAAGTTACGGCGATCCCAGCCTTTCACTGCTCCGCCTGCCAAGGAAATAGACGGATTTTGTACGACCCTTTTTTCATCAAAAAATTGTTGTACGCCCAAACCATCACAAGTTGGGCAAGCCCCCGCTGGATTATTGAAAGAAAATAACCGCGGTTCTAATTCTGGTACGGAATAACCACAATGTGTACAGGCAAAATTGGCCGAGAATACCAGTTCTTCAGCGTTATCGTCATCCATACTGGCCACAACGGCAACACCGCCAGATAGCTCCAACGCCGTTTCAAAAGACTCTGCCAAGCGAGTGGCTAAATCTGCTCGGACTTTAAAACGGTCGATAACCACTTCAATCGTATGTTTCTTTTGTAATTCTAAGGTTGGCGGATCCGATAAATCACAAATCTCACCGTCAATTCTGGCTCGAATATAGCCTTGTGCCACAATTTGATCGAGCAATTTAACATGTTCCCCTTTGCGGTTTCGCACCACGGGGGCAAGCAACATCATTTTGCTTTCCTCGGGCAAGCTCAACACCTTGTCCACCATTTGCGAAATAGTTTGCGCTGTCAGCGGTTCGTTATGGGTTGAACAGCGAGGTTCACCGACACGGGCAAATAATAAGCGTAAATAATCGTGAATTTCCGTGACTGTCCCCACCGTAGAACGGGGGTTGTGGGAAGTGGATTTCTGCTCAATAGAAATCGCTGGCGAAAGCCCCTCAATGCTATCTACATCAGGCTTTTCCATTAAGGATAAAAATTGACGGGCATAAGCCGATAGGCTTTCCACATAACGGCGTTGTCCCTCTGCATAAAGCGTATCAAAAGCTAGGGAGGATTTCCCCGAACCAGATAATCCCGTAATGACAATCAGTTTATCCCGTGGAATAGTCAGATTAATATTTTTTAAATTATGGGTTCTCGCCCCTCGGATGTCGATTTTGTTCATTGTGAGTATCAATAAAAAGTGAAATTTTGGAAAGCATATCACAAAATTAAGAATCTGTTAAAATAACCAGTAAAAAATCTAGATTTTTTTTTTATTTTAGGGCAAAATACAGAGTAATTTAATAGTCAATCGAGGAAATTATGGCTGGAGTAAACAAAGTTATTATTGTGGGTCGTTTAGGAAATGACCCTGAAATTCGGACAATGCCAAATGGTGAAGCCGTGGCAAATATCAGCGTCGCCACCAGTGAAAGTTGGAACGATAAAAACACCGGAGAACGCCGTGAAGTTACGGAATGGCACCGTATTGTGTTTTATCGCCGTCAAGCCGAAGTGGTCGGTGAATATTTACGCAAAGGTTCCCAAATTTACGTGGAGGGACGTTTAAAAACCCGTAAATGGCAAGACCAAAACGGGCAAGATCGTTACACCACGGAAATTCAAGGGGATGTCATGCAAATGTTGGATAGCCGTAATGCTAACCAAGGTGGATTTAATCAAGATAATGGCGGGTTTACTGGACAACAATCTGGTGGCTACTCACGCCCAACTCAAACACCACGCCAACCACAACAAATGCAAAAAGCCCCACCAGCCGCAGAGCCACCGTTGGATAGTTTTGATGATGATATTCCATTCTGAGTTACAATAGTGAATAAAGAAACGCTGGTTCGTGCTAGCGTTTCTTTTTTATTTAAACCAATACAATCATATGAACAGATTAGTCAATTTATTAAAATCCGAACAGGTCATTGCTTACCCAACCGAGGCAGTGTTTGGTTTAGGTTGTGATCCCTTAAGCCAAAGTGCGGTGGAGAAGTTGCTAGTTTTAAAGCAACGCCCTGTCGAGAAAGGCTTGATTTTGGTGGCGCCAGAGTTGGATTTTCTTTTGCCATTTATTGAAACCAAAGATTTTACGCCACAACATTGGGCAAGATTACAAGCACAATATGCTCGCCCAACGACTTGGGTTGTGCCGGCTCATGCCGAAGTGCCCGCATTCCTCACGGGGAAATTTGACAGTATTGCTGTGCGTTTATGCCGTCATCCGGCGGTAGTACAATTATGCCAAGCGACGGGCTTTGCTTTAACGTCAACCAGTGCGAATTTAACTGGGTTGCCCCCTTGTAAAACAGCCGAAGAAGTGCGGTCACAATTTGGTGAATATTTTCCTGTGGTCGACATGCCGGTGGGTGGGGCTAAAAATCCGTCAGAAATTCGAGATTTATTGACGAATCAAATTGTTAGACAGGGATAAAATATGCCACAAAATACCGTTATTGCTCCTTATACTACCGCCGTTGATCGCTATGCGGTTTGGGGCAACCCTATTGTCCAAAGTAAGTCACCGCAAATTCACCACTTTTTTGCCCAACAAACGGGACAAATAATGCAATATGATGCGCTACTCGGTGATGAGGTTCAGTTTGAACAACAGCTCCTCGACTTCTTTGCACAAGGGGCGAAAGGCTGTAATATTACCGCCCCTTTTAAACAACGTGCTTATCAGCTTGCTCAGGTTTACAATGAACGAGCATTAACAGCGGGAGCTTGTAATACATTGAAAAAGTTGGAGAATGGCGATCTCTATGCAGATAACACGGACGGGGCGGGGTTAGTCAGTGATTTACAACGTTTAGGTTGGTTAAGACCCCATCAAACGTTATTAATTTTAGGTGCTGGCGGCGCAACCCAAGGGGTATTGTTACCGTTGTTGCAAGCCAAGCAACATATTGTGTTGGCCAACCGAACCTTGGAAAAAGCGCAGGATTTAGCCGATAAATTTGGCCAATATGGTCAAATAAGTGCGGTGCAATTAACCGACATTTCTGTGCAACCGTTTGATGTGATAATTAATGCAACGTCATTGGGCTTACAAGGAAAAACGGCCCCCATTGCACCAGAACTGTTGTCATTAGCGCATGCTGTTTATGATATGCAATATGCAAAACAAGGCGATACGCCCTTTTTGGCATGGGCAAAATCCCTTGGTGTGAAGAACATGAGCGACGGTTTTGGGATGTTAGTGGGACAAGCCGCTCATTCGTTCGCCTTGTGGCGAGGTATCATGCCAGAAATAAATAGATTAATAGAACAAGAGATAATCTAATGGAAAATATACAAGCATTATTTTTAGCGGTGATTAATTCATCACATTTCATTATTTTAATGAAATTATGCGTTGCCATGTGTCTCGGCGGCATTATCGGTTTAGAGCGGGAATTGAAACGTAAACCTGTCGGGGTCAAAACCTGTGTGATTATTTCGATTACCACCTGTATTTTGACCATTGTGTCGATTCAATCGGCGGAATATTATGCGGAAGTGTCACAAAATATTCGTACGGATCCGATGCGATTAGCGGCACAAGTGATTAGTGGTATCGGTTTCCTCGGGGCGGGGGTAATTTTGCGTAAAAGCAATGATGCGATTTCTGGCTTAACGACGGCGGCAATTATTTGGGCAGCGGCGGGGATTGGTATTGCCTCGGGGGCGGGTTTCTTTTTTGATGCAATTTTGGCTACCATGATGATCTTCATTGCGATTCGCTTAAGTCCGATTGTGCAGCGTTATGTACAACGTCATCGTCCTGCTGACATTAAAGCGACCCTCACTGTTCACTTGAATGATATGGCGGGTATTAATAAAATCAAAGCCTTATTTGCACAACAGCATTGTGATATTGAAGATATGAATATCAAAGATTTATATCATGGGGAAATTAAATTGGTGTTACGAGCAGATTTAGAGGATAAAGAAATCTTGCATCATCTTTATGGTGAAATTAAACTGATCCCTGAAGTCTTAGGGGTGGATTTGGAAAGTAAATAAAATACGCCGTGATTATTTTAACGAGGGAACATTATGTCAACACAACTTATTCAGCAACTTCATCAAATTGTCGGTAAACATTATGTGATCACCGATCCGGCCAAAAATGAACAATATCGTAGTGGCTATCGTTTCGGATCTGGCAAAGCCATTGCCGTCGTTCGTCCCGCTACGTTAGTGGAATTTTGGCAGGTACTCAAAGCCTGTGTAGAGGCAGATGTGATCGTGATTTCACAAGCCGCCAATACAGGACTGACAGGCGGTTCAACGCCGAGTGGTGATGATTATGATCGGGATATTGTGATTATCAATGCCATGCGGATTAGTGGCATTCAGTTGATTAATCAGGCAGAACAAGTGGTCTGTTTACCTGGTTCAACCTTGAATGAACTGGAATTATTACTTAAGCCTCATCAACGTGAACCGCATTCCGTGATTGGTTCTTCTTGTATTGGCGCCTCGGTGATCGGGGGAATTTGTAATAATTCTGGTGGGGCGTTGGTGCAACGAGGTCCGGCCTATACTGAAATGTCCCTGTTTGCTCAACTGGATGAAAAGGGTGAGCTAACTTTACATAACCATTTAGGGATTGATCTGGGTAGCACACCAGAAGAAATTTTACAAAATTTACAAACGGGACAATATCAACCTGAACAAGTACATCAAACGGAAAAACGGGGTCATGATCATGCTTATTGCCATCATGTGCGTCAGGTCAATGAAGATAGTCCTGCCCGTTTTAATGCGGATCCTAACCGCCATTATGAAGCCTCGGGTTGTGCGGGCAAATTAGCGATTTTTGCAGTGCGACTTGATACTTTTCCCTTAGAAAAAGACACCGCCGTTTTTTATATTGGCACCAATCAAACCCAAGTGTTAAATGATATTCGTCGCCATATGCTCGCTGAATTTCAACAACTGCCTATTTCGGGCGAATATATCCATCGAGATGCCTTTGATGTGGCAGCAGAATACGGTAAAGATACATTTTGGGTGATTAAAAAATTCGGCACGCATCGTCTCCCAGGGCTATTTGCGCTGAAAGCCAAAGTGGATCGGTTGGCGAAAAAAATAGGATTACAGGACTTTAGCGATAAACTCTTGCAATTCGGCTCAAAATTTATTCCACAGCATTTGCCTGATAGTTTGCGTCAATACCGTGATAAATATGAACATCACTTGATTGTGAAAATGGGCGGCAAGGGGATTCAAGAGGCACAAGAATATTTAGCCCGCTATTTTGCAGAAAGCGACAAAGGCGGTTATTTTGAATGTAATGCACAAGAAACACAAGCCGCTATGTTGCATCGTTTTGCTGTCGCCTCTGCGGCCATTCGTTATCGTGCAATTCATGCGGATGAGGTAGAAGATTTAGTGGCGTTGGATATTGCATTACGTCGTAATGATGAACAATGGTTTGAAACCTTGCCTGAGGAGATGAACCAGAAAATTAGCCATAAGCTCTACTATGGTCATTTTATGTGCCATGTTTTCCATCAAGATTATATTGTGAAAAAAGGCCATGACTGCCATCAATTAGAAGAAGATATGTTAACGCTACTCGATCAACGTGGTGCAAAATATCCAGCGGAGCATAATGTGGGACATTTATATGAGGCCAAACCGGCTCTCCGTCAATTCTATCGTGAGTTAGATCCAACCAATAGTTTCAATCCGGGCTTAGGTAAAACCTCAAAGAAAAAATATTGGGCATAAAGCAAATAGGAAAAAATAAGCAAAAGTGCGGTGAAAAAAATGTCTTTTTTCACCGCACTATTTTTGTTCTATTTTATCAGCAAAGTACATTTCAAATCACTTCAACGGCTAAAAAATAAAAAGCTCACTAAACGTGAGCTTTTTAGGTATTAATTTTAGATTATTCCGCAGCAACTTCAGCTGTTACTTCAGGGCGATCTACTAACTCAATGTATGCCATTGGAGCGTTATCACCTGCACGGAAACCACATTTCAAGATACGGGTGTAACCACCAGCACGTTGAGCAAAACGTGGACCTAATTCATTAAATAATTTTGCAACAGTTTCAATGCTGCGTGTACGAGCGAAAGCTAAACGGCGATTTGCTACGCTGTCTACTTTTGCTAATGTAATTAACGGCTCAACTACACGACGTAATTCTTTTGCTTTTGGCACAGTTGTTTTAATGATCTCGTGACCAATTAATGAACTTGCCATATTGCGGAACATCGCTTGGCGATGACTACTATTACGGTTTAGTTGACGACCACTCTTACGATGGCGCATGACCTTATCCTTCTCAGAAAAATCTTAACCTAACTGACCATTAATCTTCAGCAATACTTGCTGGTGGCCAATTTTCAAGGCGCATACCAAGTGATAAGCCACGTGAAGCGAGGACATCCTTAATTTCGGTAAGTGATTTCTTACCAAGATTAGGTGTTTTTAATAACTCAACTTCGGTACGTTGGACTAAGTCACCGATATAATGAATTGTTTCTGCTTTCAAACAGTTAGCAGAACGAACTGTCAACTCTAAGTCATCAACAGGACGGAGTAAAATCGGATCAAATTCCGGTTTCTCTTCCTTGACTTCTGGCTGACGAACATCTCGCAAATCAACGAATGCATCAAGCTGTTCCGCTAAAATTGTTGCAGCACGACGAATTGCTTCTTCTGGATCAATAGTGCCGTTGGTTTCTAACTCGATAACTAATTTATCTAAGTCAGTACGCTGTTCAACACGTGCAGCTTCTACATTGTAAGCAATACGGTCAACAGGGCTATAACAAGCATCTACTAACAGACGACCAATTGGACGTTCTTCATCCTGAGCATGTACACGAGCGGAAGCAGGCACATAGCCTCGACCACGTTGTACACGAATACGCATATTAACAGACGCATTTTCATCGGTTAAATGACAAATTACATGTTCAGGATTTACGATTTCTACATCACCATCGTGGGTGATGTCAGCTGCAACAACAGGGCCAATTCCAGATTTGTTTAGTGTCAGAAATACATCATCTTTATTCTGAACTGTAACCGCTAGGCCTTTTAAGTTTAGAAGTACTTCAAGAATATCTTCCTGAACCCCTTCTTTACTACTGTACTCATGCAATACGCCTTCAATTTCTACTTCAGTGACAGCACAACCTGGCATTGAAGATAAAAGAATACGACGCAATGCATTACCTAGAGTATGGCCGAAACCACGCTCTAACGGTTCTAAGATCACTTTAGCGTGTGTTGAGCTAATTTGCTCAATATCCACTAAGTGTGGCTTTAAAAATTCTGTAACAGAACCCTGCATTTTATCCTCTCTTTGCTTGTAAGCTTAACTATTATTTAGAGTAAAGCTCAACGATCAGATGTTCGTTAATGTCTGCTGATAAATCAGAACGTTCAGGAACACGTTTGAACACACCTTCCATTTTTGCAGAATCAACTTCTAACCATGTTGGTTTTTCTTTTTGTTCTGCTAATTCCAATGATGCTTTGATACGAGCTTGCTTTTTAGATTTCTCACGCACAGCAATCACATCATCAACGGAAACTTGGAAAGATGGAATGTTTACAACACGACCATTTACTACAATCGCTTTGTGGCTCACTAATTGGCGAGCTTCTGCACGAGTGGCAGCAAATCCCATACGATAAACAACGTTATCCAAGCGACCTTCTAATAATACTAAGAGGTTTTCACCTGTATTACCTTTTAAGCGGTTCGCTTCTTTATAGTAATTACGGAATTGACGTTCTAAAATACCGTAGATACGGCGAACTTTTTGTTTTTCACGTAACTGACTACCATAGTCAGATAAACGTGGTTTGCGAGCACCGTGTTGACCAGGTGCTGTATCAATTTTACATTTAGAATCGATAGCACGCACGCCTGATTTAAGAAATAAATCAGTGCCTTCACGACGGCTTAGCTTGAGTTTTGGACCCAAATATCTTGCCATTTTCTTTCTCCAATTATCCTAACGTCAGATTAAACACGACGTTTTTTCGGTGGACGACAACCGTTATGAGGAATCGGAGTCACATCTGTAATGTTCGTGATTTTAAATCCCGCTGCATTTAATGCACGGATTGTTGATTCACGACCAGGACCCGGACCTTTAACCATAACTTCCAAGTTCTTTAAGCCAAATTCTTTGACGACTTCAGCACAACGTTCAGCAGCGACTTGCGCAGCAAACGGAGTTGATTTACGAGAACCACGGAAACCTGAACCACCTGCGGTTGCCCATGCAAGAGCGTTACCTTGACGGTCAGTAATAGTTACGATTGTGTTATTGAAAGATGCGTGAATGTGAGCTACGCCATCTACAACTTGTTTTTTTACACGTTTACGTGCACGAACTGGTGTTTTAGCCATTAATCTTTACCCCGACTTATTTTTTGATCGGCTTACGTGGACCCTTACGGGTACGCGCATTAGTTTTAGTACGTTGACCACGTACCGGTAAACTACGACGGTGGCGTAAACCACGATAACAACCTAAGTCTAATAGACGTTTGATGTTAAGTGTTACTTCACGGCGTAAGTCACCTTCAACGGTAAATTTACCAACTTCGTCACGCAGTTTATCAATCTGCTCTTCAGACAATTCTCTGATCTTAACGCTTTCAGCAATACCTGTTGCAGCACAAATAGCTTGTGCGCGGGTTTTACCGATACCATAAATTGCTGTTAAAGCGATTACAGTATGTTTATGATCAGGAATGTTAATGCCTGCAATACGGGCCACTATGCACTCCTATTTTTTTAACTAATTGGTATATTGATCTTGAAAAGCCCGTTTCAGGATACTCAAACAATATACCAAGGACATAAATGAGCTGAGCAGTATAACTGCTCAACTGGTTCTTTGCAAGAAAAATTTATCAATTAACCTTGACGTTGTTTATGTTTAGGGTCAGTACATAATACACGTACTACACCTTCACGTTTCACAATTTTACAGTTACGACAAATTCTCTTTACGGAAGCACGAACTTTCATTGCTTATCCTTTCTTTATAAAATGGACAACTTATTGTCCAAAACCTTTAAGGTTTGCCTTTTTCAACGCAGATTCATATTTGGTTGACATTAAATGACTTTGAATCTGCACGATGAAATCCATAATTACCACTACAACGATTAACAAGGATGTCCCACCAAAATAGAATTGGACGTTCCAAGCTGACATCATAATGTAAGGAACTAAACATACGAAGACAATATAAAGACCACCCACTAATGTGAGGCGAGTCATAATTTTATCTATATAACGAGATGTCTGTTCACCTGGTCTAATTCCTGGGATGAATGCTCCAGATTTTTTCAAATTATCGGCTGTATCACGAGGATTAAATTGCATTGCAGCATAGAAAAAGCTAAAGAACATAATTGCTGCCGCATAGACGATCAAATAAATCGGCTGACCTGGTTGTAACATTAACGATAAATTCGTTAACCATTCCAAACTAGAACCCTCACCAAACCAAGATGTAATTGTTGCTGGGAACAAAATAATACTGGAGGCAAAGATAGCTGGAATAACACCGGCCATATTGACTTTTAACGGTAAATGGGATGAACCCCCACCTAATATTTGACGACCTTGCTGGCGTTTAGCATATTCTACTTTCACTCGACGTTGTCCTCGTTCAACGAACACAACGAAATAAGTGACTGCAAACACAATGACGGCAATCAATAAAAGAACTAACGGATGCATCTGCCCTTGACGCGCCTGCTCAATGGTTTGACCAATCGCTGCTGGAAGACCAGCGACGATACCTGCAAAGATAATTAATGAAATACCATTACCAATTCCACGTTCTGTAATTTGTTCACCTAACCACATTAAGAACATGGTTCCTGTGACAAGGCTAATGACTGCTGTGAAATAGAAACCAAAACCTAAGTTAGGTACAAGGCCTGGTAACATACTTGGTAAACCGGTTGAAATCCCAATTGCTTGTAATGTCGCAAGTCCTAACGTTGCATAACGTGTGTACTTACTCATTTTACGGCGACCAGATTCACCTTCTTTCTTTAATTCATTTAATGCAGGATAAACCGTGGTCAATAATTGAATGATAATAGAGGCCGAAATATACGGCATAATACCTAATGCAAAAATTGACGCACGGCTTAATGCACCACCAGAGAACATGTTAAACATCTCAATGATGGTGCCTTTTTGTTGTTCAATTAACTGAGCTAATACGGCAGCATCAATACCAGGAACCGGAATGAAAGAACCAATACGGAAAACGATTAGTGCACCTAATACAAAAAGCAATCTACTTTTAAGTTCACCTTTACCGCTTTGAGTACTTCTACTTTGATAACCTGGTTGCTTAGCCATCTGTTAATTATTCCTCGATTGATCCACCAGCAGCTTCAATCGCTGCTTTAGCACCTTTAGTTACACGTAAACCACGAACTGTGACGGCACCTTTCACTTCACCTGCTAAAATGATTTTAACAAATTGAATATCTTTGGTGATTAAGTTCGCTGCTTTAAGTGAATCTAACGTGACAACATTGTCTTCGACTTTAGTTAAATCATTCAAACGAATTTCAGCGGTGACCGCTGCTTTCATTGATGTAAAACCAAATTTCGGTAAACGACGATATAAAGGCATTTGACCACCCTCGAAACCACGACGAACACCGCCGCCAGTACGAGATTTTTGACCTTTATGACCACGTCCACCCGTCTTGCCTAGACCTGAACCAATACCACGACCTAAACGCTTAGCACTGTGCTTAGCACCTTCAGCCGGAGATAGAGTATTTAAACGCATTCTCTTACTCCTCCACTTTAACCATATATGAAACTTGGTTAATCATACCACGTACAGATGGTGTATCTTCCAACTCAACAGTATGACGAATATGGCGAAGACCTAAACCTTTCAAGGTGGCTTTATGCTTCGGTAAACGAGCAATTGAGCTACGAGTTTGAGTTACTTTAATAGTTTTAGCCATAATTCATTACCCCAAAATTTCATCAACGGTTTTACCACGTTTAGCGGCAACCATTTCTGGTGATTTCATATTTGCAAGAGCATCAATTGTTGCTCGAACAACGTTAATTGGGTTAGTTGAACCGTATGCTTTAGATAAAACGTTACGTACACCTGCCACTTCTAATACGGCACGCATTGCACCGCCTGCGATGATACCTGTACCTTCGCTAGCTGGTTGCATAAATACACGAGAACCCGTATGAACACCTTTAACAGGATGTTGTAATGTACCTTCATTTAAAGCGACGTTGATCATGTTACGACGTGCTTTTTCCATTGCTTTTTGGATCGCTGCTGGAACTTCGCGTGCTTTACCATAACCAAAACCGATACGACCGTTACCATCACCTACCACTGTTAAAGCAGTAAAGCTCATAATACGACCACCTTTTACGGTTTTTGATACACGGTTTACCGCGATTAGCTTCTCTTGCAGTTCACCAGCTTGTTTTTCGATGTTTGACATCTCAATTTCCTCTATTAGAACTGTAGACCAGCTTCACGAGCAGCGTCCGCTAAAGATTGGACACGACCATGATATTTAAAACCGGAACGGTCGAAAGCCACTTCTTTCACGCCTTTCGCTAATGCACGTTCAGCAACAGCTTTACCTACTACTGCAGCGGCATCTTTGTTACCGGTATATTTTACTTGCTCACTAATTGCTTTTTCTACTGTTGAAGCAGCGGCAAGCACTTCTGAACCATTCGGTGCAATTACTTGTGCATAGATATGACGTGGAGTACGGTGAACCACTAAACGAGTGACACCTTGCTCTTTCATCATATAACGAGCACGAGCTGCACGACGGACACGAGCTGATTTCTTATCCATAGTGTTACCTTAATTATTTTTTCTTAGCTTCTTTAGTACGTACAACTTCGTCTGAATAACGAACCCCTTTACCTTTATAAGGTTCAGGTTTACGGTATGCACGAATATCTGCTGCCACTTGACCGATTAATTGCTTGTCAGCACCTTTCAACACGATTTCGGTTTGAGATGGACATTCTGCAGTAATACCTGCTGGTAAAGTGTGCTCGACAGGATGTGAAAAACCTAAGCTCAAGCCAACAACGTTGCCTTTTACTTGTGCTCTATAACCCACACCGACGAGTTGTAATTTTCTTGTGAAACCTTCGGTAACACCAATAACCATTGCATTGACTAACGCACGTGCAGTACCTGCTTGTGCATTCGCACCCACACTACCATCACGTGGTGCGAAAGTTAATGCACCATTATCTTGTTTAACTTCAACTGAGTTATGAATGGTACGAGTTAACTCGCCATTCTTACCTTTCACTGTTAATAGCTGGCCGTTAAGTTTTACCTCAACACCGGCAGGAACAGTTACAGGTGCTTTTGCAACACGAGACATTTTTCCTACCTCTCCATTAAGCTACATAACAGATGATTTCGCCGCCTAAGCCCGCTTGACGAGCTGCACGATCAGTCATCACACCTTTAGATGTAGAAACCACAGCAACACCTAAACCACCCATTACTTTTGGTAATTCGTCTTTACGTTTGTAAATACGAAGACCAGGACGGCTTACACGTTGAATACTTTCTACAACTGGTTTACCTTGGAAATATTTTAACGTAATTTCCAATTCAGGTTTTACACCTTCTAAAACGTTTACGCTTTCAATGTAACCTTCTTCCGCTAATACATTGGCAATTGCCACTTTTAGCTTGGATGAAGGCATACTGATCGCAACTTTGTTCGCAGCTTGACCGTTACGAATGCGGGTCAACATATCTGCGATTGGATCTTGCATACTCATTTGCTTTTACTCCGATTCCAAAATAAAGTGGATATTACCAACTTGCTTTCTTAAGACCAGGGATCTCACCACGCATGGCTGCTTCACGGACCTTAATACGGCTCAAACCAAACTTACTTAATACGCCGTGAGGACGACCAGTTTGGCGACAACGGTTACGTTGGCGACTTGGGCTTGAATCACGCGGTAAAGTTTGTAACTTTAACACCGCACTCCAACGATCTTCATCAGAAGAATTGACGTCAGAAATGATTTTTTTCAACTCTACACGTTGAGCGTAGAACTTCTCAGCCAATTTAACGCGTTTTACATCGCGTGCTTTCATTGATTGTTTAGCCATTGATAACCTGCCTTATTTACGGAATGGGAAATTAAAGGCAGCAAGTAGTGCTTGGCCTTCTTCATCATTCTTCGCTGTTGTGGTAATAGTAATATCTAAACCACGAACACGATCAACTTTATCATAGTCGATTTCAGGGAAGATGATTTGCTCACGCACACCCATACTGTAATTACCACGACCATCAAATGATTTCGCACTTAAACCGCGGAAGTCACGAATACGTGGAACAGCAATTGTAATTAAACGTTCAAAGAACTCCCACATACGTTCACCACGTAGTGTTACTTTACAACCGATTGGATATCCCTGACGGATTTTAAAGCCAGCAACAGATTTGCGTGCTTTTGTTACTAAAGGTTTCTGACCGCTAATCGCTGCTAAATCCGCTACTGCGTTATCTAGCAATTTTTTATCGGTCAATGCTTCACCCACACCCATATTCAGGGTAATCTTTTCGATTCGTGGGACTTGCATGACAGATGCGTAGTTGAATTTATTTTTCAATTCATTCACTACTTGATCTCTGTAATAATCATGCAGTTTCGCCATCGCATTACTCCAGTTTGTTAAATAATTTCATTATTAGATTTGAAGAAACGGACTTTTTTGCCATCTTCAAATCTAAAACCTACACGGTCAGCTTTGTTAGTTGTTGGATTGAAGATCGCTACATTTGACGCATCAATTGGCGCTTCTTTCTTCACTAAACCACCCTCTTTACCTAAAGCAGGTACAGGTTTTTCATGTTTAGTAATGATTTTAATTCCTTCAACAAGAACTTTACCGTTTGGTAACACTTGAGTTACCTTTCCACGTTTGCCTTTATCTTTACCGGCAAGAACGATTACTTCATCATTTTGACGAATTTTTGCAGCCATTTCTTATCTCTCCCTTATAGTACTTCTGGTGCTAAAGAAATGATCTTCATAAACTTCTCAGAGCGAAGTTCACGCGTCACAGGTCCAAAAATACGGGTACCGATAGGTTGCTCCGTGTTATTATTTAAAATTACACAAGCGTTACCATCGAAACGAATGACTGATCCGTCTGGGCGACGAACACCCTTTCTAGTGCGCACGACAACTGCTTTTAACACATCACCTTTTTTCACTTTACCACGAGGAATTGCTTCTTTCACAGTAATTTTGATGATATCACCAATAGCAGCATAACGACGGTGCGATCCACCTAGAACCTTGATACACATTACGCTACGAGCGCCTGAGTTATCAGCAACGTCTAGCATAGTCTGTGTCTGGATCATATTAGTGCTCCGTTTAAGTTAAAAAACACCCTTGCGGGACGAACCTACTTACCTTAGGATAAGTAGGTCGGTGAGTTTATCAAAAAGACAAGATAAAATCAACTGGATTTTCAAGGAAATATTCGCTATCAGAAACTTTGTAGAAATAAACCGCACTTTGTTTTAAGTAACAAAAAGTGCGGTTAAAAAATAAGAGATTTTGACTTTAATTTTTCTATTTTAACCCCCATTGCTTTAACGTCATATCAAGATCATTGGACTTAAAAAACGCACTCCCCGACACCACCCAATCAATATCATAATCTTGCAATTGTGTCGCCAGCTCCAACGTCATTGAGCCATCAATCGCAATGAGCTTAGATTGATGATGTTTATCAAGTAATAGATGCAATTGTTGGATACGCTCAAACAGTTGCGATGGATTCATTTTAACGCCTGTCCTTGGATCAAGCACTAGCAATTGAATCACATCAGTCCACTGCAAATAGGGAATCAGTTGCTCCAATGGCGTATCAGGGCAAAGGCTAATGCCCACAACGGATTCCGTTTGTGAATGAATCCATTGAGCCGTTTCTAGCAATGACAGCTTGCTTTCCAGTTGTAACGTAATAATATCTGCTCCAAGAGCAACACATTCTTGTACCAATGCACTGGGATCTTTCACCATCAAATGCACATCTTTTAGAAATGGCTCACCAAAGGGTTTTAATGCCATTGTACCAACGGTAAAAAGTGGTGACCAATTACCATCAGCAATATCAAAATGCAATAAACAAATATGATGACCTGCTAAAGTGGCTAAGGTTTCGGGGAATTTCATCCAATCCGATGACAAAATTCCCACGCTCACTTTCTGTTGTTTTAACGCTTGAATACGTTGTTGTCTATTCATCGCTGATGCTCTCTGGATAAATCCATTTAAACAATTTCTTTTGGCGAGGTTGCGTCATTAACGGCTCAAGTTCCGCCACACAACGATGATAATGTTCCGTTTGACGGTGGGCATCCAATGCAGCTTCGTCTTTGTAGACTTCATAGGCATAAAATCTCGTGCTAATGTCGGGATCTTGTAGCACATCAAAACGTAAATTGCCTGGGTTCTTGGCAAGTGCCGAGGTGGTTACGTTGGAAAACTTGCAAGAATTCCTGCTCTTTTCCTGCTTTAATATTAATTTCAACGAGCATGGCAAACATAATATTCTCCTTAAAATTCTCTTGAAGAACACCGCACTTTTTGTTGATTTTCCGCCAAAAAGTGCGGTAAATTTTTAACGATTTTTTTCATCTAAATAAAGTTGGTACGCCCGTTGAGCGTTCTCACCTTGATGAACCACGGCGTGTACGGCTTTTAACATAGCAATCGGAGCTTCGGATTGGAAAATATTACGCCCCATATCCACACCCGATGCCCCTTGGTCAATGGCTTGATAGCACATTTCCAAGGCATCTTGTTCAGGCAATTTTTTACCGCCAGCAATCACAATCGGCACAGGGCAACCTGCGGTAATTCGCTCGAAACCCTGTTCTACATAATAGGTTTTGATAATGCTGGCACCCATTTCGGCGGCAATGCGAGTGGCTAAGGAAAAATAACGTTGATCCCGTTGCATATCCTTGCCCACGCCTGTCACTGCCATCACGGGCATACCATAACGCATACCCTGATCCACTAATTGAATGATATTTTTAATGGATTGATGTTCGTGTTCCGAGCCGATATACACCTGTGCTGCCACGGCATTCACATTGAGACGTAAGGCATCTTCTATGCTGACTGCCACCGCTTCGTTGGACAATTCGGTCAAAATAGAATTTGCCCCTGATGCTCGCAAGACCACCGGTTTATTGGTAGCAGGTGGCACGACTGAACGCAAAATCCCACGAGTACACATTAACACATCGGTGTATTCAAAAAGCGGTGCAATATGTAAATCAATTCGCTCAAGCCCTGTGGTTGGCCCTTGGAAATAGCCGTGATCAAAGGCAAGCATAATGGTTTTGCCTGTTTTGGGATTAAAGATATTGGCAAGACGGGATTGCATTCCCCAATCTAACGCCCCACTGCCTTTTAAATAAAAAGCGTGATTTTGTTGTGGTTTGCCAATGCCAAAGTCTTTGCCATCTCGAATATCATCTAAATCTGCCATATTGTACTCCTATTAGAAATTATATTGATCAATATTATCGGCGGTGAATACCACACGTTCAGGTAACAGTACTATGCCGTTGCCTTTGGCTTCATAGTCGTAACCTTGCACTTTATTTGGTGAAACTTCTACCGTTCCTACGCCTTGAACATCCAATTTATCCCCAACATTTAAGGTTTTCCCTTTCAATAATTCGCTTGCTACGGCAACCGAAATTTTGCCTTGTTGCGTTACATCCCATAAACCGAATTGTTTCACAGTGCCACGTTTGACATAAGGTCGCATCACATTCGGTGTGCTAAAGCCGACAATAGTCACGCCGTTCACTTTCAAATTTTCTGCAGCTTGTGCGGCGGCTGGTAAGGCATTGGCATCAGGGGCAATAATCGCATCTAAATCGGGATAGGCTTTCAAAATACCTTCGGCGGTTTGCAACGATTTAATCGCATCGTTATAACCAAATTGGGTAGTCACAATTTCCCATTCAGGATGATCTTTAGCAATCTTCTGTTTTGCCACATTGACCCATTGATTTTGGTCGGTCACGGTTGGACTAGAATAAAAGAATGCGACTTTCGCTTTGGGTTTGCTGATTTGATTCGCTGCCATATCCACAAGCATTGCTCCAAGCTGATCTGGTGTGCCTTGATCGATGTAATGGCTACGACATTCAGGTTTGGTATCAGAATCCCACGTCAAGATTTTCACGCCCCGTTTCATTGCACGTTGCAATGTGGAACATAAGCCATCTGGCGAAACCGCCGCGACGACAATAGCGTTATAGCCTTGATTGACGAAGTTATTAATCAATTGCACTTGATTGGAAACACTCGGTTCAGTTGGACCGTCATAGGTAACGTCAACTCCTAAGGTTTTCCCCATTTCTACCGCACCTTGTCCACCGCTGGTAAAGTAGCCTACGCCCACCAGTTTAGGAATAAAGGCGATACGATCTGTCGCTTGTGCTGCACTGATGGAAGATAAGCCCAATGCCACCGCAAGTGCGGTTGTTTTGATTACATTTTTCATAATAATACTCCTTAGTTGAGTTTTGAAAGAAACACACCAAACAGCCAGTATGTTGATTTTAGTTTTTTAACCATTGCTGTTTTAACCAATGGCGAATCTGTCCAGAATATTGACTGAGCGATTTACCGATTAACACAATAATCAGCAATGCGCCTGATAACGCACTGGAAATTTCATTAGCAATCCCCACCATTTGTAACCCCTGTTGTAAATAGCCGATGAGCAAGGCGGCGATTGCCGTACCAATAATCGAACCTGCCCCACCATAAATATTCGCTCCACCCAATACCACAGCGGTAAGCACGGGCATTAATAAAGAACTGCCGAGATCAGAACGGGCGGAACCAAAATAAGACACCAGTAAGACGGCAACAAAGGCGGCTACAAAACCGATTAACGCATAGATAATAAATAGAGTTTTGTTGATTGGCACGGCACTATAACGTGAAGTTCGCTCACTTTGCCCAATAAAGAAAATGCTGCGACCGACGGTGGTTTTGTGCATTAATAACCAAAATACCAAGGTCATTAGGGCAAAATAAATCATCGGGGTTGGAATGGAGAACAACGTTTGATTAGCAAAATCCAATAGGCTATCAGGAAATCCGCCAATGCCTTCATAACCCGTTGCCCCAGCGAATCCTGACAACAATAATGCACCGCCGCCATATAAATACATCGTGCCTAAGGTAATGACTAAGGGATTGACTTTGGTATAAATCACTAACAACGCATTGAGCAAGCCACAAAGTCCACCCACCACAAAAGTCAGCGTGATTGCCAACGGCAACGGCATCCCTACTTTAAAAAGCAAGCCTAATACAATGGCACAAAGTCCCACGGTAGAACCAAAGGATATATCCATTCCACCGCTTACAATAATTAAGGTGAGTGGCAAAGCAAGCATACCGATATAGATAAAATCGCTGGTACTATAAAGTAATACATTGAGTTCCAACATTCGTGGATTAACAAGACCAAACCCCAAAATTTCTACGACCAGCAAAATCAATAAGGCACTTTCCCAACCATATTTTTTGAAAATCATCTTTTCCCCCTAGGCTTTTTCATCATCTTTTAGAAAACGGGCATAACGCTGTTGCGTGATATTTTTCGCAATCATCACTCGCAACCGTCCATCAAAAATCAACACGAGCAACAACACCAAGCCAGCTACAAAGTTATTCCAATAGGCTGGCACTTTGAGCAACACTAAAATACTGTCAACTTGAATCAAGAAATACGCCCCGAGTACTGCCCCGATCACATTGCCTGAGCCGCCCAGTAAGCTAATCCCCCCGAGGACACAAGCGGCAATGGCTTTCATTTCTAATCCTGCCCCTGTGGAATTAGGCACAAAGCCAATTTGGGAGGCGAATACAATCCCTGCGAGTGCTGCCATTGTGCCGTTAAGGGCAAAAGCCAATAATCGCACTTGATTAATTTTCACCCCCAGTTGCAACGCTCCTTGTAAGTTATCGCCCACGGCATAGAAATGACGACCAAAGGCAGATTTGGCTAATAACAAGTAAGTCAAGCCAATGAATGCCATAATCAGCCAACCAATCGGCGAGATCCCAGCAAAAATCGGTTCAGATAAAGTTTTCAGGGATTGTGGTAAGCCTTCAATCCATTTACCGCCTGTGATGAGCAACATAATGCCTTTGTATAAGCCCAATGTGCCTAAGGTGGCAACAATGGCTGGAATCCGCAACAATGACACCAACACCCCATTAAATAAGCCAGCGAAAAAGCCTAACATCACGGTAAGCAGCACCGCCGTAGACAACGCAAAACCGGCGTTAAGCAACGTCCCCACCACCACGGCACATAAGCCCATTGTTGATCCCACCGACACATCAATATTGCGAGTTAAAATGACAAAGGTTGCCCCCATCGCCAGTAAAATCACAATTTGTGCCGAACTAAAAATCATCGTGAGCGTTTGCCAATGAAATTGCCCATCGCCAAATGCCAGTACCAAAAACAGCAAGGCAATGGCGGATAAAATGGTTAATTCACGATTATTTTGAATAAATTTCCACATCATTCACTCCTTTATTCATCACCGTTGAACGCTTTGTGCATAATGTTTTTCTGATTAATATCCGCCCCCATTAAAGGCTGACTCAATTCCCCATCGTGCATCACCAACACCCGATCCGACATCTTCTCAATTTCTTCCAAATCCGAGGAAATAAACAAAATCGCCACATTTTGTGTGGCAATGCCACGAATCAATTGATAAATATCCGCTCTCGCCCCCACATCCACGCCCCTTGTGGGTTCGTCCACAATTAACAAGGCAGGATCCGCATCCAAGCATTTGGCAATTAACACTTTTTGTTGATTACCACCAGACAGTGTGCGAGCAGGTTGATTTTCATCACTAAATTTAATCCCAATGGCTCGATGATAACGTTCCAAAATGGCACTTTCTTTGGCTGAATTGAGCCAAAAATCACCTTGGTGATAGGTGAATGCACAACTGTTCCACGTCAATGGCGAATCCAAATACAACCCCGAGGCTTGTCTGTCTTCGGGCAAATACACAATGCCTGCTTGTAACCGTTGTTGAATGCTGGTGTTGTTCATTTCTTCAGAATTAAAGAGAATTTCACCGCACTTTTCTTGGCGTAAGCCATATAGGGTTTCGGCAAGTTCCGTGCGACCAGCTCCCACCACACCTGCCAGCCCTAAAATCTCCCCAGGGTACAACTCAAAAGAAATATTCTTAAAACCTTCGCCCGTGAGATTTTTCACTTGTAAAATCGGTTTAGTACTGTCTTTAATGCGGTGATGACCAGGTAATTCCAGCCAAAGTTTTTGCGACTCCGACATCACTGTTTCTTTAGCCTTTGGCGTAATCGCCGTAATCACATCGTCTTTGTTTAATGCGTGAGTTTGCCCCGTTAAGGCAATATAACCATCTCGCATCACACTCACCCGATGGGAGATTTGCCACACTTCGGGCAATTTATGGGAAATAAACACAATGCCCACGCCTTTTTCTAACAGCGAATGAATTTTATGAAACAGATTCTCTGTTTCTGCTGGCGTAAGGGAAGCGGTGGGTTCATCTAAAATTAAAATGGACGCATCACGCATTAACCCACGCATAATTTCAATCAGTTGCTGATCTGCCACATCCAAAAGACCTGCTTGCATTTCAAGGTTTAAATGCGAGTTCAATTCCTGTAAAAGTGCGGTCAATTTTTCGTTTAAATTTTGCGTTTTCACCAAGCCAAACAGAATATTCTCCTTGACCGTTAAACTCGGAAAAAGCAAGGGTTCTTGTGGCACCAAATAAATCCCTAACTGATGAGCTTTGGTCGGGGATAATTTGCTATAAGGTTGCCCCTTGATTTCGAGTATCCCCGTATCTGGATTTTCAATACCTGCAATGATTTTCATCAAGGTCGATTTACCTGCCCCATTTCCGCCTAATAAGGCGTGGACTTCACCAGCGTATAAAGAAAAATCAATGCCCTTTAACACGCTGACGCCTGAGAAAGACTTGCTGACTTGATGTACCGCCAGTAAACAGTCGGATTGATCATATTGTTCTGTCATCATAACGCTCCTTGGAGAGTGATCAAATGTATTTATAAAATATCATTTGATTCGTATTGTATAGAATAAATAACTGAAAAAATGTGATCTAGTTCACAATTTTGAAAATTTACTGCCAATTTTTCTCAAATTTGTGATCGAGATCACAATTTTAAGAAAATCTTAAATGAACATTTGATTATTTTATAAAACAGATGAATAATATAGACATATTATAAAGGGAAAGCAGAATGAACGATATCGATTTAGAAATTCAAGCTCAAGCCATGAGTGAAGAAGAGCTGTTAGCTCGCATTGCTTGGTTTTATTACCACGACAACTTAACCCAAAATGACATTGGCGAACGCCTGAATATTCCCCGTTTAAAAGTTTCTCGCTTATTGGAAAAAGGGCGACAAATGGGCATTATTAAAGTGGAAATTCACTCCGCCTTTACGGGTTGTTTTGAATTAGAAGAAGCCCTGCAACATCATTTTCAATTAAAGCATATTCGGGTGTTGCCAGCCTTGGAAAGCCACGATGTCAATGAACGCCTTGGCAATGGGGCTGCACAGTTATTGGCTTCCCTGTTGAAACCGCAACAATTACTCGCCATTGGTTTTGGTGAAACCATTATGCAAACCATTAAATTCAGCAATGAATTTATCACCAACAACAACATTAAATTAATCACTTTATCAGGCGGTGTCGGTCCTTATATGAAAGGCATTGGGCAGCTAGACGGATCTTGTTCCGTGAGTATGATTCCAGCTCCGTTGCGTGCGTCATCGGTTGAAGCAGCAAAACTCTTTAAACGAGAATCCTGTGTCAAAGATATTATGTTAGCCGCCACGGGGGCGGATGTCGCCATTGTGGGCATTGGGGCAACCTTGCAAAAAGGACAAGCCACGCTATTACGCACGGGTTATATTAGCGAACAAAAACAACAAGAAATCCGTCAGCAAGGGGCTGTGGGCGATATTCTCGGTTATTTTATGCAAAAAGATGGCACCTTATTGCCGAATATGCCCTTACACGATGAACTCATTAGCTTGCCTTTATCCGATTTAACCAAAATCCCGAATGTGATCGGCGTGGCGGGTGGCGAAGATAAAGTGGAAGCAATTTTAAGTGCATTACAAGGAAAATACATTAATTCATTAGTCACAGAGGAAAGAACCGCTCGTCTGATGTTGGCACAGTTGGTTTAGGGCGTAATTTTCTCTCACAAGGAGAACAATATGGAAAATTCAACGGCTTATTTAATGGCTCTCGATGCGGGAACTGGCAGTGTGCGTGCGGTGATTTTTGATCTCAACGGCAATCAGATCATCAGCTCACAACAAGAATGGACGCATTTATCCGACCCAAATATTCCAGGTTCAATGGAATTTGATCTCCAGCATAACTGGCAATTGACCAGCGATTGTATCCGTGATGCACTTGTACAATCGCAAATCCCAGCGGAACAGATTGCCGCCATTTCCACTTGCTCTATGCGAGAAGGCATTGTGCTGTATGATCAAGCGAAAAACCCCATTTGGGCTTGTGGCAATGTGGATGCCAGAGCCAGTGAAGAAGTGAGTGAACTCAAAACCTTAAATGATCATCAATTTGAACAGCAAGTTTATGCGGTGTCTGGACAAACCTTGGCATTAAGTGCCATTCCACGGCTACTTTGGCTCGCTCATCATCGTCCTGATATTTACCGCCAAACCAAAGCCATTTCAATGATCAGCGATTGGCTTGGTTTTATGCTAAGTGGTGAATTAGCCGTTGAACCGTCCAATGCTGGCACCACTGGCATATTAAATTTGCACACTCGCCAATGGCAACCTGAATTATTAGAGATGGCGGGATTACATTCCGATATTCTCACGCCGGTGAAAGAAACGGGCGAATTATTGGGCTGTGTGCAAGCCGACATTGCTCAACAAACGGGATTAAAAACGGGTACGCCCGTGATTGTGGGCGGTGGCGATGTGCAACTGGGTTGTATTGGTTTAGGTATTACTGAAGCCTCACAAGCGGCGATTATTGGCGGCACATTTTGGCAACAAGTCGTCAATCTTCCGCATCCCGTTACCGATCCGCAAATGAACGTGCGAGTCAATCCACACGTTATTTCGCCCATGGTGCAAGCGGAATCCATTAGTTTTTACACAGGTTTAACTATGCGGTGGTTTCGTGATGCCTTTTGTGAAGAAGAAAAAATCTTGGCAAAACGTCTTGGCATTGATACTTATACCTTACTTGAACAAATGGCAGAAAATGTTCCCGTGGGAGCAAATGACGTGATCCCGATTTTCTCCGATGCCATGCACTTTAAATCTTGGTACCACGCCGCCCCGTCTTTTATTAATTTGTCCATTGACGCACAAAAATGCAACAAAGCCACCTTGTTTCGTGCCTTAGAAGAAAACGCCGCCATTGTGTCTTCTTGCAATCTCGATCAAGTCAAACAATTTTCAGGGGTAAATTTAAGCGAAATCGTCTTCGCAGGCGGTGGCTCAAAAGGGCGGTTATGGAGTCAAATTCTAGCCGATGTCACGGGCTTAACCGTAAAGATCCCCGTCGTTAAAGAAGCCACGGCATTAGGCTGTGCCATTGCCGCAGGTGTGGGCGTGGGGCTTTATTCTTCACTTTCCGAGGCAGGCAAAAAACTGGTGAAATTTGAACGCACGCATCAACCCAACCTTGAAAATCACCAGCTTTATCAAGCCCACAAAGCCAAATGGGAAAATGCTTATTCAGCACAATTGAAATTGGTGGATAATGGTGTAGTGAACTCACTTTGGAAAGCACCAGGGTTGTAAAACTGCGGTGAAAAATCATAAATTTTCTAACAGAAAATCCTAGCAATCGCTGGGATTTCTGAACTAGTTATCATCAAACGGATTAAACAACTTCACCCTCAATACTAGGGCGTGTTCCTAGAAAATAAGTGCGGTAAAAAATAGCTATTTTTTCATTCTACTTAAGGATCTTGATACATAAAAATCAACATCTTCTTCCGAATAGCCTAACAGTAAACCGATCTTCTTTTCGTTTTCTGGAATAAATTCTCGAATTTTAATCAATTCAGCTAATAAATCCGCCTCTTTCTCCGCTTCTGGCTTATAAACAATTTGAGCGGTAAAATCAAATTCAGGGGAAGGCAAAATCAAGACTTCTTTTAGCCGAAATATACCTGATTTTATATAGGGAATGAAACACTCGGGGAATTCATAATCGCTAAAAAAAAAGGGCGATATTTTTCTGACCATTTCGCATTAACTCAAATTCTTTGCCTTCGTGGGGGCCGATAGTACCTTTCATTTTCATCTCTTTTACCGTTCTCTAACAAAAAAGCTCAGCAATCGCTGAGCTTTTCTTTATTTTGATTATCGAAGATTAAGCAACAACTGCTTTTTCAACGACACGAACCAATGTCCAAGATTTGGTTTTTGAGATAGGGCGAGATTCTTTGATCTCAACCACATCACCAATTCTTGCTTCGTTATTTTCATCGTGAACGTGTAATTTAGTAGTGCGGCGGATAAATTTACCCAATAGTGGGTGTTTCACTTTACGCTCAATGGCGATAGTGAAAGATTTATCCATTTTATCGCTGATTACACGACCTTGAACTGTACGAATTTTATCAGTCATTACTCACCCGCCTTTTCGGTTAACACAGTTTTAATTTGTGCAATACTACGACGCACTTGTTTTAACTGATGGGTTTGTTGAAGCTGACCGGTGGCTGCTTGCATACGCAATTTGAATTGTTCACCTAAAAGGTTCACTAACTCAGCATTCAGCTCTTCAACGTTTTTGTTTCTTAGTTCTTGAGCTTTCATTACATCACCGTCTTAATTACGAACGTTGTTTTAATTGGAAGTTTCGCCGCTGCTAATGCAAATGCACTGCGAGCGATTTCTTCTGAAACTCCGTCCATTTCATAAAGTACTTTACCTGGTTGGATAAGCGCTACCCAGTATTCCACGTTACCTTTACCTTTACCCATACGAACTTCTAATGGTTTTTCAGTAATTGGTTTGTCTGGGAATACACGAATCCAGATTTTACCTTGACGTTTAACTGCACGTGTCATCGCACGACGAGCCGCTTCGATTTGACGCGCTGTTAAACGACCGCGACCAACCGCTTTTAAACCGAATGTACCGAAGCTGACTTCAGTACCTGCGGCTAAACCACGGTTGCGTCCTTTGTGGACTTTACGGAATTTTGTACGTTTTGGTTGCAACATTTAGCAGTTCTCCTTACTTACGACCTTTGCCACGTGGTGCCTTTTTAGGCTGGGCAGGTTGTTGTTCTGGTTGTTGTGCAATTGCAGCCATTCCACCTAAAATTTCACCTTTGAAGATCCACACTTTTACGCCGATTACGCCGTAAGTTGTATGTGCTTCTGCAGTGTTATAATCGATGTCCGCACGCAGTGTATGTAATGGCACACGGCCTTCACGATACCATTCTGAGCGTGCAATTTCTGCACCACCTAAACGACCGCTTACTTCAACTTTGATACCTTTAGCACCTAAACGCATGGCGTTTTGTACTGCACGTTTCATCGCACGGCGGAACATTACACGGCGTTCTAATTGAGAAGCAATGCTGTCTGCAACTAATTTTGCATCTAATTCAGGTTTTTTCACTTCAGCAATGTTGATTTGAGCAGGCACACCAGCGATTTTCGCTACTGCGTTGCGTAATTTTTCAACATCTTCGCCTTTTTTACCGATAACGATACCTGGGCGAGCTGTGTGAATAGTAACACGAATGCTTTTTGCAGGACGCTCAATAGTGATGCGTGACACTGAAGCACTCGCTAATTCTTTATTCAAGAATTTACGTACGTTGAAATCGCCTTCTAAATTATCGGCGAAGTCTTGTGTATTCGCGAACCAAGTAGAGCTCCAAGGCTTAACAATACCTAGGCGAATACCATGTGGATGGACTTTTTGACCCATTTGCTATTCCTCTACGATTAACGATCTGACACAACCACAGTGATGTGGCTTGTACGTTTTAAAATGCGATCTGCACGGCCTTTGGCACGTGGCATAACACGTTTCATACTAGGACCTTCGTCAACGAAAATCTTAGCGACTTTGAGATCATCGATATCTGCACCGTCATTGTGCTCGGCGTTAGCAATCGCAGACTCAAGAACTTTTTTCACTAAAGCCGCGGCTTTTTTGTTAGTGTAAGTTAAGATCTCAAGTGCAGCTGCTACTTTCTTACCACGGATTAAATCCGCAACTAAGCGAGCTTTTTGAGCTGAAGTGCGAGCGTAACGATGTTTTGCGATAGTTTCCATCTTTTACCTCTTACTTCTTAGCTTTTTTATCCGCAGCGTGACCGCGGTATGTACGAGTCGGTGCAAATTCGCCTAATTTATGTCCGATCATTTCATCGGAAACATAAACAGGAACGTGCTGACGACCATTATGGACTGCGATGGTCAAACCAATCATTGATGGAATGATCATTGAACGACGGGACCAAGTTTTAATTGGTTTTTTATCCCCGCTTTCCACCGCCTTCTCTACCTTCTTCAACAAGTGTAGGTCAAGGAAAGGACCCTTCTTGAGAGAACGTGGCATGGCTTATCCTCTTTAGTTAATAAAATTATTTGCCACGACGACGTACGATGAATTTATCAGTACGTTTGTTGTGACGAGTTTTCTTACCTTTGGTCTGAACGCCCCAAGGAGTAACAGGGTGTTTACCGAAGTTACGACCTTCACCACCACCATGTGGGTGATCTACTGGGTTCATTGCAGTACCACGAACGGTAGGACGGATACCTCTCCAACGGCTTGCACCTGCTTTACCAAGTACACGCAACATATGTTCAGAGTTACCGACTTCACCGATGGTCGCTACACATTCTGCTAATACTTTACGCATTTCGCCAGAACGTAAACGCAATGTCACGTAGTTACCTTCACGAGCGATGATTTGTACATAAGCCCCTGCAGAACGGGCGATTTGACCGCCTTTGCCAGGTTTTAATTCAACGTTATGTACAGTCGAACCAACTGGAATATTACGCATTGGTAATGAGTTACCCACTTTAATTGGTGAGTTTACGCCAGCTTGGATTTGATCGCCTACTGATAAGCCTTTTGGTGCTAAGATGTAACGGCGTTCACCGTCTTTATAAAGCACTAATGCAATATTGGCAGAACGATTTGGATCATATTCAAGACGCTCAACAACCGCTGGAATATCCAACTTATTACGTTTAAAATCAACTAAACGATAATGTTGTTTATGACCACCACCGATATGACGAGTAGTGATACGTCCTAAATTATTACGACCACCCGTTTTAGATTTGGTATCTAATAACGGTGCATAAGGTTTACCCTTATGTAATTCAGGGTTCACGATTTTAACAACGTGACGACGACCAGCGGAGGTCGGCTTACATTTAACGATAGCCATTTCTAATTTCTCCTCCTAATTACTCTGTCGCACCTTCAGCGAAGTCCAAAGATTGTCCTTCTTGAAGTGTAACATAAGCTTTTTTCCAGTCGCTACGGCGACCCACTTTCGCACCACGGCGTTTAGTTTTACCTTTAACAACCACAGTACGCACTGAATCTACTTTCACTTCGAAAAGTTGAGCAACTGCGTTAGCAATTTCAACTTTATTGGCATCTAATGCCACTTTGAAAACGATAGTGTTTGAGCCTTCAGCATTATTTGTTGCTTTCTCAGAGATAAGCGGTGCTTTAAGCACACTTAGCAAACGTTCTTGTTGAATCATGCTAACATCTCCTCAATTTGTTTTACTGCATCCACAGTAACTACCACTTTATCGAAAGCAATTAAGCTCACCGGGTCGATACCTTGAACATCACGCACATCAACTTTGTATAAGTTGCGTGCCGCTAAGAATAGATTTTCATCTAAACTTGCAGTAATGATTAATGCGTCTGTTAACGCTAAATCTTTTAATTTTTGAACTAATGACTTCGTTTTTGGTGCATCAATTTCGAATTTTTCCACCACAACCAAACGGTCTTGACGAACTAATTCAGAAAGAATGCTTTTAATTGCACCACGGTACATTTTTTTGTTCACTTTTTGGCTGTGATCTTGTGGTTTCGCAGCAAATGTGATACCACCAGAACGCCAGATTGGTGATTTAATATCACCAGAACGTGCACGACCTGTACCTTTTTGACGCCAAGGTTTTTTACCTGAACCAGACACTTCAGCACGAGTTTTTTGTGCACGAGAACCCTGACGAGCACCTGCTGCATAAGCAACAACCACTTGATGAATTAACGCTTCATTAAACTCACGTCCGAAGGTAGTTTCAGAAACGCTGAGTGCGTTAGCACCGACAACTTGTAATTCCATCTCTATCTCCTGACTTACGCTTTAACCGCTGGTTTCACGATAACATTACTATCAGTTGCACCTGGAACGGCACCTTTGACTAATAATAATTTACGCTCAACATCAACACGAACAACTTCAAGTGATTGAACAGTTACACGTTCAGCACCTAAGTGTCCAGCCATTTTTTTACCTTTAAACACACGACCTGGGGTTTGGTTTTGACCAATAGAACCAAGTACACGATGTGATAAAGAGTTACCGTGAGTTGCATCTTGAGTACGGAAATTCCAACGTTTAACACCACCTTGGAAACCTTTACCTTTAGATGTACCAGTAACATCAACTTTTTTAACATCTGCAAAGATGTCAACATTAATTTCTTGACCTAAAGTGAATTCTTCACCTTCAGTACGAAATTCCCATAAACCGCGACCAGCTTCAACACCTGCTTTCACGAAATGACCAGCTTCTGGCTTAGTTACACGACTTGCTTTTTTAGAGCCAGTAGTAACTTGAACAGCAGAATAGCCATCGTTTTCAAGAGTTTTCACTTGAGTCACACGGTTGGATTCAATTTCGATAACGGTAACTGGAATTGACACACCGTCTTCAGTGAAGACACGCGTCATACCAACTTTACGACCGACTAAACCAATCATTGTAATAACCTCTTAAATTAACCTAGGCTGATCTGCACGTCAACGCCGGCAGCCAGATCTAAACGCATAAGTGCATCAACAGTTTTTTCTGTTGGCTCAACAATATCAACTAAACGTTTGTGCGTACGGATTTCATATTGATCACGTGCGTCTTTATTAACGTGTGGTGAAATCAATACGGTAAAACGTTCTTTACGAGTTGGTAAAGGAATTGGACCACGAACTTGTGCACCAGTACGTTTAGCTGTTTCTACGATCTCCGCCGTAGATTGATCGATCAAGCGATGATCAAATGCTTTTAAGCGGATACGGATTCTTTGGTTCTGCATTAGACCAGAGCTCCAATAATTTTTAGCTAATAAAAAACTGACACCATCACCTTTAACTTCTTAAATAAAGGGAAGTGCAGCAGACCTATTTTAGTCCCCAAATCGGGAACATTTTATCTGTTACCTATTGTAACAGTACGTTTAATAAATGATTACATTAAACGACTTTCGGATTGAAAGTGCGGTGGATTATACAAGAGTGGCTTTGAATATGCAAGTTTTTTATTAAATAAAAGGGATTTAAATCCCTTTTATCCTCTTTCACTTACATCTGTTACAGAATCAACTCTCGCTTAACCCTAACAAAATAGTGTAAAGTTCAAAATTGGTAATGAATAGACTCTTTATAATCATTATAAAGTTCCTTATTTTTTTCATCTCCACCGTCTAAATTTGCAGAGTAAAAAATAGGCGGTGAAGTTACACCAAGTTCAACCAAGCGGCGACAAGTTTCAACGACAACAGTATTTAATATGGTAGCACCTATTACCGTAGAAGTTGGACCAACTTTTTGTTCTATTCCTTGTATCTTGCAAGTGGCATCGCCAATATCGCCGTGGTTATCTAAAACCACATCAGCTAATTCAAATAACCGCTGACCACTAACGTGCCGACTCGATACCGATTGAGAATAAGCAACATTAGTTAAAGCAATAATATTTACACCTTTTTGTTTAGCTGCTAAGGCTAAATCTAAAGCAATGGCATTACGTCCTGATACCGAATGAATAATTAAAATATCATCCTTATAGAAATTAACCGTACTCGCAATGGCTGTGCCATAACCCTCTAAACGTTCCATTTGGCTAGTAAATGTAATTGGCTCTCTGTCCAATAATACTTCACGAGCAAAAATTGGATTAATAAGCATTAATCCACCTGCACGATAATAAAGCTCTTGGGTTAAAATTCCTGCATGACTTGCACCGAAAATGTAAAGAGAACGCTTTTCGGTAATAGCTTGAACAAAAAGTTCAACAGTTTGTTCTATCGCCATTCTTTCTTTTTCTTCAATTAAGGTTAAAATTGCCCTTATTTTCTCTATGTAATCAAACATTAAAAACCACCAAAGAGACGAGCGATACTACCCCATAAGGAAAAATCATTGCCACCAAAAATCAATAACCAACTTTGAATAGTGGTACTAAATAGAACAGCTGATATTCCCACCAGAATAACCATTACCACGGACGCTACCGCTGTACCAATAATCGCCCCTTTTAAACCACCTTGTCCTTCACCAATTACCGCTGCACCACCGGCCTCAAAGAAACTGGTAATCACTAATGGCACGATAAGCACACCGAAAATATTAAAGGTATTGGCTAAAATGAGTAATAACGTAGATGTAATCATTGCCACAACAAAGCCAATAATCACCGCATTTGGACGATAATTAAAGATAATAGGCACATCAAATGCAGGTTTTGCACCAGGAACAAGTTTTTCAGCAATACCTTGGAAAGCAGGAATAATTTGATTAATCAATAAACGCACCCCATAAAGCATTACCAATAATCCAGCCCCAAAAGTGATCCCTGCACTGATAGAAAACATAATTAGATTATTTCCATCAGGGGTTAATGTCGGAATAAAAATACCTACAATTAAGTTGATTAAAAAGAGAACGATACCGCCTGTAATAGAAATTTCACGGAAAAAAGACAGGCTTTCAGGCACTTTAATATCTTCCGTTGATTTTTCTTTATTACCAAACCATTTGGCAACATAACCAGAAACTAAAGATAAAATACCTGTTGGGTGTCCTATAAGAAAAGAATCATCTCCCGTGGCATCCCATACAAATTTACGCATTATCCAAGGCATCAATGACCAATAAAGGGCAGAAAAAATTGCAGCAAATGTAATTAGTACCCAACCCGTTAAACCATTTTCAACGCCTGCGGCAACAAAAACAAAAGGAAACCACCAGAGCATATGTCCTGTTAAGAAAATGGTTTTTACAGGGGTAAAACGAGCAATTAACAAGTGCAAAATTAGCCCGACAAACATCGCCAAGCCTACTGTTCCACCATAATTTTGCGTAAAATTATCCCCTAATAAACCTTGAGAAACCTCAAGACCTAAATGATTTTGAAAGGCAGTATTAATAGGCACAATAGTACCCGACATTAAATTGACGCCAGTGGTTAGGATTACCATACCAAAGGCGGCGGTCAATGTGCCTTTAATAATATCGGATATGGATTTCTTTTGTAGAGCTAAACCTAAAAAAGCGATTAAACCTAACAATACAGGGGGATTTTTTAAAATATGATTACTCAAAAAATCTAACATAATTTATCCTTTTAAACTATTCAAATAGGTTTCAAGCTGTTGTTTAACTTCCACTTTATTCATATAAATTTTAATCGGATAAACTGGATTTTTAACCGAAGAACTTAGCTCGGAAAGTAATTCATGGCTAGTAAAATAAACATCCGCTGACATTGATTTCGCTGATGAAAGATCGGTATTATCCACGACCGCATCAATACCCAATTCTTTAGCAACCTTTTCTAAGGTCATTCTCAGCACCATAGAACTACCAACACCAAAACCACAAACGGCTAATATTTTGATCATAAACGACCCTCCAATAAATTCTTGACTATTAAAAATTCCTAACTTTATAACACACTATTTAGATACTACTTCTTTACTAAATGTGGACATCGCTGATTTACTCCACTTCACAGGGAAGAAAGATACATCTGTTTTACCCGATTCGCTGCTTAGTGGACGAACGCCAAATTGTTCATTAAGTTTTTTCTGGGATTCAGGAGATGTAATCCAATTGATAAAGACTAGTGATGCTGCAGGATGAGCCGTGTTTTTTGCAACCCCGACCACATTACCGCCAGCTGGCATACCAAATTTTGGTACATAGAATTTCAAACGTGGTGTAACTGCCCCTTGTTTTTGCATACTATATAAATGATCTTGCCACGCAGAAACTAAATCTAATTCTCCATCATTTAAACGAGTTAAACTGTCTGCATTGGAAGAAGTGCGAGTCATTTTTGCTTTATTTTCAGCAAACCATTGCCATGTTTTATGCCAAGTATTAATCTGTGCATCATTAATTTCTTGATTAGCATAATCATAATCACCGCTCACATTAATTAATGCTCGTTCAATAAAGGCCTTACCTGAAGAACCACCACTTGGATCAGCATAACCAAACTTTTTCGGATTCGCATTGATATAGCTTTCTACATCGGTCCAGCTTTGTGGTAATTTATCTTCGCTAATGCGTTGCGGATCATAAGCAAAGCCTGTTTGATTACCCCAAAAACCTAAGGCCTCATTGCCAAAAGGAATCCCTTGTAATAAGTGATTACCGTTGGTGAAGTTCGGAATAAATTCAATGTTATCAAACACATTTCCTTTTTGAATAGTTGGGTAGCTATCTGATGCGATAGCAACTACGTCCATTTTGCCTTTTTCTAGGCTTTTTTCAGCGAGCAATTTGCTGATATTACCCTCTGCTGTACCCTCAGGAATTTTGACTTTAATACCATATTGATTTTCAAAGTCTTTCACAAAAGTACGAAATTGTGGTTGTAAATACCACACGCTAACGACCACTTGCCCCTCTTGTTTAGCTTGAGCTTCTATTTCTTGCCAAGATTTTTGACTCAGATCATTTGCCATCACGGAACTAGCGAAAAATACGCTAGAAAGTGCGGTTGAAAAAGTAAGTAATTTACGCATAATATTTCTCCTATTAATTTAGGCTTTGCCTGTGGATTGAGATAAATAATTTCCTTTTAACAATTTCTCGATTAACATCATTAAAATAATATTCGGCACAAGCAAGATGATAGAAACCACGGCGGCATTGGGGCGAATAAATGAGTAACCCAAGAAAGAATATAGAATGGTCGGCACAGTGATAAAATCAGGAGAACCAATCACAAAGGAAATGGAAAATTCTTCAATACTTTTTACCAAACAGAAAATAATCGCTGCAAGAAAACTCGGTTTCAGCATAGGCAAATAGACATCCTTAAAGGTGGTGAGTTTGGATGCCCCCAAATCTCGGCTAGCATCAATTAAATCCTGTGGAACAGCAGAAAACCCTGCGGATAAAATCCGAATAGCATAAGGCAAAGTCATTACCGTATGCCCCACCACAATGCCGATAAAAGGATTGGTAATGTTTAAACTGAGCAACATTTGGCTGAAAAACAACGCAATGATCATCCCAGGGATCACCAATGGAATTAACGTAAGTAATTCGGCAAATTTTTTGCCACGAAAGTCCATTCGTCCAAAAGCATAAGCGGTTGGCATTGCCAAAGTAATTGCAATTAACGCTACCGACGGTGCAATAGTGTAGCTATTAAGCATCGCTTCAGGCAAAGAGGTGTTCTGCCATACATTAACCCAACGTTCAAAAGAGAGCGATTGGGGCAAAATATCGGGGTAACTCCACGGATGATCAGGATCAACTAATGACCAAAGTCCTGCCATAAAAAATGGCACAACCAACCAAATTAAATTGGCGACAGCAAAGAAAATCAATGAGATACGGCCAATTAATTTACCATTTTTAGTTTGCACGGCGTCATTCATTTGATTTCTCCTTTTTTACGACTAAGCGGTTTAATCAACATCGACACGACAATAGTGAAAAAAGCAGAAGTCAGCATAATCATCATCGCCATCACCGCACTTTGATTCCATTCATCATATTGGTAGGCTGTCATTTGCATTAAACGTGCTAATGAATAGGTATCTCTCGGACCTGCCACGCTGTAAAAGGCAAAGTCCCCCAACGCACCGATAAAAATCAAAATAAATGAAACCTGTACAGCTCCCAAACTGAGCGGAAACACAACATAACGAAAACGTTGCCACGGATTTGAACCTAAATTTGCTGCCGCATCAAGTAAATCGGATTTCAGTGAGTTCACCGCTCCGCCAATCAGAATCAGAGCAAAGGGAATATTTTTCCACATTTGCAGAATCACCACGCCCCAACCAAATTCATCATTTTGCAAAGTATGGGGTTGATCCCAAATACCCAAATACACCAAGGCCTCATTTAAAATACCATGGTAAGAAATCATATTCACAAATAAGAAAGCGGCAACCAATCCTGGTACAAGCATTGGTGCCCGTAACATGGTAATAATGGTGACTTTGGCAGGTAATGGTTTGCGTAACCACATTGCTATTGGGTAGGCGACAATAATAGAAAGAATGGCTCCTAGCAATGACACTTTAATGGAATAAAACAGTGCTTTTTGGAATACTGTATCGGATAACACGGTTTGCCAATGTTCCAAAGTAAAAGCCACTTCATCACCAAAACTGCTGTGTAACCCGAAACTCTGTAAAACCACAATATAAAAAGTTGATCCCATTAAGACTAAAATCGTACCCAGCCCCGTACTCAGCAATAACCAAGCCTTTAAATTTTCTCGCCATTTATTCATACAGCCTCCAAGAAATGGATCGCCGTTTGTGGCAAATGAAAAGTTAATTTATTATCTTCGGGAATATGGGGAAATTTGGTTAACTGCAGACGAATCTTATAATCGGGCTGTTGGGGCAAGGTGGCTTGTACTTCGGTTAAATTTCCCATAAAGGCAGTTTGTTTCACTTCAACAGTAAACTGATTTTCGCCACCATTAGCATCGCATAATTCCGCATCTTCAGGACGGAAACAAATATAGACTTTTGATGATTCGGGAGCTTTTTCAGAATAAGCAATAAACTCGCCAAAAATCGACCGCACTTTATAACGGTTATCACCCAATGATTCTACGTCCGCCTGCGTAATATTCGCCACCCCGATAAAATCTGCGACAAAACGGTTAATCGGTTGATGATAAATTTCTTGCGGTGTACCAATTTGCTCGATACTGCCTTTGTTCAACACAATGATTTTATCAGACATTGCCAAGGCTTCTGCTTGATCATGGGTGACATAAATGCTGGTTAAATTATATTGACGGGAAAGCTGTTTGATTTCAAAACGCACGCTTTCACGCAATTTGGCATCAAGATTGGAAAGGGGTTCATCAAATAAAATCACGTCAGGACGAGTCACCATTGCCCGAGCCAACGCTACCCGTTGTTGCTGACCGCCCGAAAGCTGATTCGGCATTTTGAGCTTGTGCATTTCCAAATCCATTTGTTTTAAGGCGGTATTTAAACGAGAAACCTGTTCGGCTTTCTCTATCTTTTTTTGCTGTAATCCATAACAAATATTATGGGAAACATTCAAATGGGGAAATAGGGCATAAGATTGGAAACACATTGCGGTGTTACGTTTTTCTGGTGGAACAAAATTGACATTTTCACCACCGATTAACACTTCACCCTCATCAGCTCGATAAAACCCTGCTATCAATTTCAATAAGGACGTTTTACCGCAACCACTCGGACCGAGCAAGGTAACAAATTCCCCCTCTTCTGCGACAAAAGAAATATCCCTAGCGGCATAAAAATCCCCGAATTTTTTGGTTACATTTTTAATTTCAAGTTTTGCCATTTTCTCCCCCTACTCCATTAGGTTACATCACCCCAAAGGCATAAAATAACCGCTGTAATTTACTGAAAAATTATGTATAATTGCAAAAATTAAGATTTAAAATATAGAAATCATCATCTCTTATCAATAAAGAAAAAGTGTTTTCTATCCACCAAAACCTTTATATACACACAGAAAAAAGAGTATCTATGAAAATCAATGACAAAATCCGATTACTTCGTGAAGAGCATTTGCTTTCTCAGGAACAGATGGCAGAAAAAATGCACTTATCTACCAATAGTTACGGTAAAATTGAACGAGGTGAAACGAAATTGACGTTGAATAAACTAGAACAAATTGCAGATATTTTTGATTTGGATGTGGTGGAATTGATTCAAAATTGCGATGAAAAGAATATTTCTTACCAAGTTAATCATTACGGTTCGAATATTTTTAGTACAGCCAGTAATATTAAAGACATACTCAACGAGAATGAGAAACTCAGCTTGATTATTGCTCACAAAGATGAAACTATTCAACAATTACAAGAAGAAATTAAACTATTAAAAGAGATGTTGAGTTTTTTAAAGGTAGCATAACAATTAAACTACTCCCGAAACGGATTAAAAACCAATAAATCTTTCATGTCAAAATCTTTAATATTACGAGTAACCAATGTCAACTGATGTTGCAAGGCTGTGGCTGCGATCCAAGCGTCATTTTCAGGGCGTTTGTTGGGAACATGTAATTTGGCACAGATTTCTGCAGTCTGTGAATCAATAGGTAAGATTCGCCCCTGAAATTGACGTTTTACCGTATTTTCAAACCAAAATTGAATGATTTTTGCTTGAGTGGGATCTCGTCTGTATAAGGCTAAAATACCACGTTCAATTTCCATGATAGAAACCGCAGAAATAAAGGTCTGATCTTCCGTGACGTTCTTTGCCCACGCAACGACCCCAACATTGGCATAACCCAAGGGAATTTTACGTATTTCGCTAATAATATTCGTATCAATTAAGAACATCATCAGAACTCCACATCTGGACGTTGATGATCCACTTCACGATCTGGCAAGATTAAATCAATTTCTGCAATTTGTGGGTTGCTACTCGCAAAAATATCATATAATGATCGAGAAGATGAAAGCTGAGTTAAGCGTTGATATTCCGTATAATTTAATACAACAATATCAGGCGTACCATGTTTGGTAATCAACACGGGTTCTATTTTTGCAATTTTGTGGGCTTTTCCTGTATTTTGGTAAAATTCCCGACTGGTAATCACATTCATATTCCCTTTCCTTTCCATTGTAAATATTAGCTAATGCTACTACATTAGTTATATTGTTACAACAAAAATAAACAGATAACAAAAAAGATCGAATTTCTTCGATCTTTCCTCTTACAATAAACTCCCTAAAAATTCACCGCACTTTTCAACTTCTTCAACGCATTAGTTTCCAACTGACGCACCCGTTCAGCAGAAATATTATACTTAGCCGCCAAATCGTGCAATGTTGCTTTATCATCATCTAACCAGCGGGCTTTAATAATGTCTTGGCTCCGTTCGTCCAAGGTTTCCATGGCATTGCTTAATTGCTCAACGGCTTGGTTTTCAAAGTTTTCATTTTCTAATTCCGCCGCGAAATTGGAGCTTTTATCTTCCAAATACATCACAGGAGAAAAGCTACTTTCTTCGCTATCTTCATTGGGCAAATCAAAACCAACATCGGCCCCCGTCATGCGACTTTCCATTTCGATCACGTCTTGTTTAGACACGCCGAGCTCATTGGCCACTAAATCCACTTCGTTTTCATTAAACCAACCTAAACGTTGTTTAGTTTTACGTAAATTGAAGAATAATTTGCGTTGTGCTTTAGTGGTTGCCACTTTCACAATACGCCAGTTACGGAGCACATATTCGTGAATTTCTGCTTTGATCCAATGCACTGCAAAAGACACCAAACGTACGCCCACTTCTGGATTAAAGCGTTTGACGGCTTTCATTAAGCCAATATTGCCTTCTTGAATTAGGTCCGCTTGCGGTAAGCCGTAGCCTGAATAACCACGTGCCACATGAATCACAAAGCGTAAGTGTGACAAAATCAACGCTTTTGCGGCTTCTAAATCTTCTTTGTAGTACAAACGTTCCGCCAATTCCTTTTCTTCTTCTGCCGTGAGCATTGGGTACTCATTAGCGGCACGAATATAACCCTCGAGATTACCTTGCGGAACTAACATCATTTGTGCTTCTTTATTCATCGCTTTCCTTCTTCAAATGTAAGACGAAATAGTTTCTGTCTTTATAACATAAAACAGCAAAAGATCAACTGCTTTCGATTTTATGTTAAATTAGACCGCACTTTTTTCATAAAAGTTCCGCTATTTCATAAAATATTTAGCTAAGAATCCGCTTTAATTGATAGTTTAAACCTTTTTGTCAATTTTACCGAGTTTCTATTTGAGAATCAACATCGGTTTTTCACTATGGCGTGCGACTTTAACGGTGTTAGAGCTTAATCCCTTGGCTTTCGGTTTACTGCTCGCCAACATGACGATTAAATCCACCGATTTTTCTTGTGCAATACGGTTCACTTCTTCATATACGGTACCATGGGCGACGATATGTTGCACTTTCGCACCGGCGGGAAAATTCGCTTGAGTGAACTCGTGTAAGGCTTTATTGGCTTCTTCGACCACGGATTTATCAAAATTTTTCGGTAAAAACGCAGAGATAAAGCTGTCATCCATGGGTTCAATAATAGATACCACACGATAAACTGCATCAGGCTTATGCGCCGTCAGTTTTAAGCAAGTGTCCACTACATATTTGGCACTTTGCAAATTATTTAAATCAATCGCAATGAGCAAGTTGTTATACATAAAATATCCTTTTTAAAGGCTGGCGGGTTGCCAGCCATACATTAATTCGTGATTTGAGATTTCCGACGACGTTGATTCCACCACACCCCGAATGCCAATAATAGGGCTGGGATAAACATCCATTCTTTTGGAATCGAATGAGTGGGTAAATCCAACTCAAGAATCGTTTGATCCCAGTTTAATCCTGCTTTAGCCGCTGGAGAATCCATTTCTACGTTATCAATTAAGATTTTCGGTGACAATTTGCCGTTAATTTCAATCTGTTCACCCGTATCTAACAGGGTTAAACCTAAGGCTTTCACCCGATCTTCGCCCGTTTCGCCGGCAGGCACGGCCAGTTGTGAATAGAATTGAATTTCTTTGCCGTAAGGGTTAATGCCAGATACTTTCAGCATAATATTTTGCCCGACAGGTGTTTGTCCCAACTCTTGCACAAATTGCGCAGGCTCCACGCTACGTGCGGTCGGGGAAACATATTCCATAAAGAACCCTGGACGGAATAACGTAAACGCTGCCAAAATTAACACCGCCGTTTCCCATGCTTTATTTTTCACCACAAAGAAATTCATGCTTGCCGCCGTGAAAATCATAATCCCAATGGTCGCAACACAGAATATCAGCAAGGCATGCCACCAAGTGACATCAATAAGCAATAAATCCGTATTGAAAATAAACAGGAACGGTAAAATAGCGGTTCTTAAACTGTAATAAAATGCGGTTACCCCAGTTTTAATCGGACTGCCCCCTGAAATAGCGGCAGCGGCAAAAGAGGCCAAACCGACGGGAGGCGTCACATCGGCCATAATGCCGAAATAAAAGACGAATAAATGCACCGCAATTAATGGCACAATTAAGCCGTTTTGTTTGCCCACTTCCACAATCACCAAGGCCATTAAGGAGGACACGACGATATAGTTGGCGGTGGTCGGCAAGCCCATGCCTAAGATTAAGCTGAACATTGCCACCAGAATCAACATTAATAAAATATTGCCCATGGACAAGAATTCAATAATGCCGGCTAATTGCACACCGAAACCGGTCAAAGACACCACGCCCACGATAATACCAGCGGTGGCAGTCGCAATCCCAATACCAATCATATTTCTGGCACCGACTTCAAGGCCATCAATGAGTTCATATAAACCTTGTTTAAACAGGGCTTTTTTGTCGCTTTTTTCCTGTCTGAACCAACTTAATAGAGGCCGTTGACTCACTAAAATAGAAGATAACGCCAAGATTGCCCAGAAAGCGGAAAGCCCCGGTGATAAACGTTCGATCATCAAACACCACATTAATACCACCACCGGCAATAAGTAATGTAAGCCTGCATTCACCGTCGGTTTTGCCGACGGCAATTTGACGATTTTGGAATTAGGATCATCAGGTTCTAAATCGGGGAACTGTGCCACACGACGAATTAAGCCTAAATAAACACAGCCGAGTAACGTCCCGATCACCATAAAGGAATAATCTGGAATCAACGTTTTAATCCAGCCTAAGCCAAAATGTAAAGCAAAGAAAATCACGCAAAGGGTCAAGAAAAAGCCTAGCGTACGGATCACGACCATTAAAAACGGACGAGCAGGATCAACTCGATCAAGCCCTTTTAAGCCCATTTTATTGGCTTCTAAATGCACGATGTAAACCAACGCAATATAAGAAATCAGCGCCGGTAAAAAAGCGTGCATAATTAATTGGCTGTACGGCATATTGACATATTCAATCATCAAAAATGCGGCAGCCCCCATTACAGGTGGCATAATTTGGCCATTAACGGAAGAGGCCACTTCTACGGCGCCCGCTTTCTCGGCTGAAAAGCCCACACGTTTCATCATGGGAATCGTGAATGTCCCCGTGGTCACCACATTCGCAATGGAGGAACCAGAAACCAATCCAGTGAGCGCAGAAGAGACCACAGCGGCTTTAGCGGGCCCGCCTTTTAAATGGCCTAAGTAGGCAAAGGCAGTTTTAATAAAATAATTACCCGCCCCCGCTTTATCTAACAACGCACCAAATAATACAAATAAGAACACATATTTCGTGGAGACGCCAAGCGCCACACCAAAGACCCCCTCAGTGGTGATCCATTGTTGGTTGACAATTTGAGCCAATGAGCCTGAACGGTGGCTAATAATCCAATCTGTTGGCATAAATTGCCCGAAGTAATTATACAGCAAGAACACCACCGCAATCACCACCAACGGCAAACCTAAACTACGTCTTGTGGCCTCTAATAACAGCAAGACACCGCAACAACCTGCAATAATATCTTGCAAATTTGGTGCACCAAATCGAGTGACTAAGCCCTCGTAGAAAAATAAATAATAAGCTCCTAAAAATGCACCGGCAATGGCTAAACACCAGTCGAATAAAGGAATCCGATGTTTAGGTGAACTAGCAAAGGCAGGGAACGAAAGAAACGCTAAAAATAACGCAAACGCCAAATGATAAGAACGGGCTTTCGTGTCGTCCACCACCACATTTAACGGAATGCCGAGATGCGTTAATTGCTCTTGCAACCAAAATGGAAACGGCGAAGTATAATAGAGCTGAAAAATCGACCAAACAATTGCGGTCACAATAATGAGTTTTTTGGCAAAGCCTCTTGGATTTCGACCGCCGGCATCATTGGATGCCACCATATCTTGCAAGTCATCATAATCCATCGCTTTTTCTTGTGCAGACATCGTAAAGTCCCCGAATAACGATAAAACAGACACCCTACACAGGCTGCGTAGGGTGTAATAGAAAAGGACAAAGCAGGATTAATTTATTTTAACCAGCCTTTTTCTTTGTAGTAACGAGCCGCCCCCTCGTGCAATGGTGCAGATAAGGCATTTTTAATCATTTCTTCTTCTTTTAAGTTCGCAAAAGCGGGGTGTAAACGTTTGAAACGGTCGAAGTTATCAAACACCGCTTTTACCACCGCATAGACTTTATCTGCGTCCACATCCGTTGAACTCACTAACGTTGCATAAGAACCGAATGTATCCACTGGATTATCAGTGCCTTTATACAAACCACCAGGAATCACAGCTTTCGCATAGTAAGCATGTTGCGCCACTAATTTATCAATTTCAGGGCCGGTTACTGGCACTAAGTGAGAATCACAAGACGCTGCGGCCTCTTTCAATGCACCATTCGGGTGACCCACGTTGTAAGTGATGGCGTCAAGGTTGTTATCACACATAGATGACGCCATTTCTGCTGGTTTTAATTCCGCAGCCACTTTGAAATCTTTGTCCGTCCAACCTTTTTCTTTCATGATAACGTTGATGGTGGCACGGGTACCAGAACCTGGATCGCCCACATTCACACGTTTACCTTTCAAATCATCAAAAGATTTAATGCCAGAATCATCACGTGCCATTAACGTAAAGGGTTCAGCATGTAAGGAGAACACCGCACGCAATTTGTCATTTTTCTTGCCCTCAAAAGAACTGGTGCCGTTATAGGCATGATATTGCCAGTCAGATTGTGCAATCCCCATATCCATTTCCTTGGCAGCAATCGCATTCAAGTTTGCAATGGAGGCACCAGTTGAGGGGGCATTACATTTAATGTGGGTTTTCGCCGTATCACGGTTCACTAACTGACAAATAGATTGACCAACCACATAATATACGCCCGTTTGGCCACCAGTACCAATGGTAATAAACTGTTCTTCTGCAGCTTGAGCGGAAAATGCCGACATTGCAACGCCAGCGACAAGGGAAAGTTTTAAGAATTTTTTCATAACAATAGTTCTCCTAGAAAGGGGATGAAGTTGTATATTTCCGTACCTATTAAAAAGGGACAGTTAAAAATATACCAATTTAGCTGTCGGTTGCAACATATTTTTTACATTACAACGAATTGAATATAAAAAATGCGACAAAGATCGCATTTTTTGCACCGCACTTTTGTTGGTATCACCTCTTCGTGACAAAAAGTGCGGTGTTTTTTTATCCTATTTTACATCGCCGCAACGTATTTCAACATCACCCCTGCAGCAATGGCTGAACCAATTACGCCAGCTACATTCGGTCCCATGGCGTGCATCAGTAAGAAGTTTTGATGATCGGCTTCCAACCCTACTTTGTTAGAAACACGAGCTGCCATTGGTACGGCTGACACGCCAGCAGAACCAATCAGTGGGTTGATTTTATTTTTGCTGAATTTGTTCATCAATTTCGCCATCAACACACCGCTACCCGTTCCGATACCAAACGCAATCACGCCTAACAGTAAAATACCAAGGGTTTGTGGTTGCAAGAATTTATCTGCCACCAATTTCGCCCCAACCGATAAACCTAACACGATGGTGACAATGTTAATCAAGGCATTTTGTGTGGTATCACTTAAACGATCCACCACGCCACTGACTTTCATTAAATTACCAAAACAGAACATACCGAGCAATGGGGCGGCATCAGGTAATAATAATGCCACCAATAATAACAAGATAATTGGGAACATCACTTTTTCTGTATTACTCACATTGCGAAGTTGCGTCATCCGAATCTTGCGTTCAGTTTCGGTAGTTAAGGCTTTCATAATTGGCGGTTGAATTAATGGGACTAACGCCATATAAGAATAGGCAGCCACTGCAATCGCCCCCAATAATTCGGGAGCAAGTTTGCTGGTTAAGTAAATGGCGGTTGGACCATCTGCCCCCCCAATAATTCCAATAGAGGCAGCTTGTGGCAAGGTAAAATCAATTACCCCTAACCAGTTTAAACCCAAGGCACCCAATACGGTGGTGAAAATCCCGAATTGTGCCGCCGCACCGAGTAATAAGGTTCTTGGATTGGCAATTAACGGACCAAAATCCGTCATGGCACCGACCCCCATAAAAATCACCAGTGGTGCAACACCATAGCCAATCGCTACTTTATAGAATAGGGCTAAAATACCTGCACTAAAGCCAAGATCGCCAGCGGTGACTTCAAGCTGTGCTTGCACAGAGGCTGGCAAGCTCGCAAGAGCGGTTTTAATTGCAACAGGATCTGCCACTACACCGATTTTTCCTGCAATCACAGCAAGTTGTTCAGGTGTGCCTGAATGTAACAAATTATCCAATGCCGTCATTGCCATGCCCGCTTCAGGAATATTCGATAACAAGCCACCAAAGCCAATCGGCAATAACAACAACGGTTCAAATTTTTTCACAATGGCAAGCCACAATAACAACAGGCTCACCAAAATCATCACCGCTTGCCCCCATTCAAGGTGCATAATACCTGTGCCTTTCAGTAGAGCAATAATACTTTCCATACTGCCTCCAAATTAAGCAATGGTCATGACGGTGTCGCCCACAGCCACTGAATCACCCGCTTTCACACAAATACCACGCACCGTACCAGCAAGGTTCGCCCGTACTTCGGTTTCCATTTTCATTGCTTCTAAAATAAACAACACATCACCCTCTGCGACAGTTTGCCCCTCGGTGGCGACCACTTTCCAGATATTGCCTGCCATTGGTGCGGTAACTGCGGTACCAGTACCACTTGCAGCAGGTGCTGGAGCAGTTTGAGCCACAGGGGCTGCCGCTGGAGCTGCTGTCGGTGCAATATGAGTAACATCGCCACCTTCAGACACTTTCACAACAAAGGCTTTACCCTCAAGTTCCACGGTGTAAACTGCTGAACCGCTTGCTGGTTTGGCTGGGGCTTTTTCTGCTGGTTTTTGTACCGCACTTTCTAACGTTGGTGCTGGCTCAAAGGCAGCAGGATTACCACGATTTTCTAAGAATTTCCAACCAATTTGTGGGAATAACGCCACAATTAACGCATCATCTACCGCATTTTCAGCCAGTTTAATGCCTTTTTCTTGTGCGGTTTGTTTCACTTCTGCTTCAATTTTCGCCATTTCAGGGGCAATATGATCCGCTGGACGGTCGGTAATTGGTTTGCCACCCTCAAGCACACGAGCTTGTAATTCTGCATTCACAGGGGCTGGAGTGCGACCATATTCGCCTTTTAAAATCCCTGCGGTTTCTTTGGCGATGGTTTTATAACGTTCGCCCATTAACACGTTGATAACAGATTGCGTACCCACAATTTGTGATGTCGGGGTGACTAACGGAATATAGCCTAAATCTTTACGCACGCGTGGAATTTCTTCCAACACTAAATCTAATTTATCGCTGGCATTTTGTTGTTTTAATTGACCCTCAAGGTTAGTCAACATACCACCTGGCACTTGTGCCACCAAAATACGGCTATCAATACCACGCAACTGCCCTTCAAATTTGGCATATTTTTTCCGCACATCACGGAAATACGCGGCAATTTTTTCTAAGCGTGGAATATCTAAGCCCGTATCAAATTCCGTACCTTGTAAGGTCGCCACAATGGATTCGGTAGCTGGGTGTCCATAAGTACCTGACATTGAAGAAATGGCTGTATCCACCCCATCAACACCTGCTTCAATCGCTTTTAATAATGCCATTTCTGCCATACCTGTGGTGGAGTGACAATGCAAATGTAATTGCACATCAAAGCGTTTTTTGATTTCGCCGACTAATTCGGCAGCCGCCATTGGGTTTAAAATCCCTGACATATCTTTAATCACAAGGCTATCAATACCAATTTCAAGCAATTGTTCTGTCACATCTAACCAAGTTTGCAAGGTATGCACGGGGCTGGTGGTGTAACTCAATGTCCCTTGTGCGTGACCGCCGTGTTTTTTCACCGCTTGCAAGGCTGCTTGCATATTGCGTGGGTCGTTTAACGCATCAAATACACGGAATACGCTCATGCCATTAGCGACACAACGTTCCACAAAACGATCCACCACATCATCGGCATAATGACGATAGCCCAATAAATTTTGTCCACGTAATAACATTTGCAACGGAGTTTTCGGGCAGGCTTTTTTCAACTCACGCAAACGTACCCAAGGATCTTCACCTAAAAAACGAATACAGCTATCAAAAGTCGCACCGCCCCACGCTTCTAACGACCAATAGCCCATATCATCTAATTCCGCCGCCATTGGCAACATATCATCTAAACGTAAACGAGTGGCAAATAAAGATTGATGAGCGTCACGAAGTACCACGTCGGTTATTTTAATTTTTTTAGTCATAATAAAATCCTTCTCTATTAATTTGAATGGGTCGCACGATGATGTGCAATGGCAGCAACAATCACTGGACGTAAACGATCTAAGTCGTTACTGACAGGCTGAAGTGCGGTGGAATTGGGTGCTGTTTTTGGAACAGCCACAGGTTCAGGGAAATATCGGGTAATCAGTTTTGACATCAGTCCAATCGCCCAAATTAAAATGAGCAAAAAGACCAACACAAAACCCATACCTGAAAACATCAGGTTAATCCCTTCGCCGAAAAGTTCTGCAGGGGTCATATTAATCATCCTTATATGAAATAGAACATTGTTGTATCTTACGACGTAATGAAAATAAAATCTTTGATAAAGATCACAAAGTGAGCAAATTATTTTATTTACACCACTTTTTGCACTAACGCAGAAATATCCTGTGCGAAGTGCATTTGCTCGGCCATTTCGACAATTTGCGAGTGCGAATATTTTTTACTATTATAGACCACTACTTGGCTGACATCGCCCACTTGCAAGAAATTCTTTTCACCAAATTCAGTGTAACGAGTGGCTCCAATACTGATGACAGCTTTGCTTGGAAAATTGGCTTGTTTGAGTAATTTGGCAATATCATTCATCGGATCCTGATCAGGCTGATGATTCATTTTATCCACAATCCAGTCTAATAATTGTTGATGAAAATAACTGTATTCCGCAGCGGGGCTGTCAATACCGTATTCCGTTAACACGCCATTACGTTGGTGGAAACAGGCAATATGATAATCATCAATATTACTGCCCGTGGCAAAGCCATTTAAAGCAATCCAATTGGCGGAAATCCCTTTGGAATCTGCCCCCCAGTTTTTCTTTTCACAAATTTTGTGGGCGTTAGGGCGACGAATGGAACAATCGTTGTAAGCAGCAAAATGGGTCGGTAAAAGTGCGGTGACTTTTTGACTGGTTTTATCATATTGCACGTCGCAAATTAACGCAATTTCTGGCTCAATTTGCAAATTATCGGCATTCTGTGGAAATTGCAAACGGTCATGAGAAATCGGGTAAACCGATAAAAAACCTTCGCTTTCGTCTAATTGCTGACTCGGTACATAAAAAGGGAAAATGGCCTTGGGTTGCACCGCACTTTCTGTTTTCACTTTCACAAAATCTGCCGCCTCACCCGCTTGTTCCAAATGACCGGCAAAATTACCGGCCACGCCTAAACCAATAAAATCGTGATTTAACATACTTTTCTCCTTGCTAATTAGCTGAAAAACCGGAAAATAAACCAAATTTTGAAAAATATAACACAAAAATGATCCTATTCTCCAATTTATCTTTAAAACGTGGGCAAAATTTACTGCTCGAAAATGCCACCGCGACCATTAATCCAAAGCAAAAAGTAGGCCTAGTGGGAAAGAACGGTTGCGGTAAATCTTCTTTGCTTGCTTTACTCAAAAAAGAAATGTCACCCGAGGGCGGTGATGTGAATTTTCCGTCTCATTGGGCGGTGTCTTGGGTGAATCAAGAAACACCTGCGTTAGACACGTCAGCCTTAGATTATGTGATTGAGGGCGACCGCCTTTATTGTCAATTACAAACCGAGTTAGCACAAGCTAACCAACGCAATGACGGCCATGCCATTGCCCATATTCATGCACAGTTAGACAATATTGATGCGTGGACCATTCAATCCCGAGCCTCGGCGTTGTTGCATGGGTTAGGTTTTGCTCAAGAAGAATTGCAACGCCCTGTAAAATCCTTTTCGGGCGGTTGGCGAATGCGGCTGAATTTGGCACAAGCCTTGTTGTGTCCGTCCGATTTATTGCTATTGGACGAGCCCACCAATCACCTAGATTTAGATGCGGTGATTTGGCTAGAACGCTGGTTAACCCAATATCAAGGCACCTTGTTATTAATTTCCCACGACCGTGATTTTCTTGATCCTATTGTCAATAAGATTTTACATATCGAAAATCAGCAACTGAACGAATACACCGGTGATTATTCGAGCTTTGAATTACAACGTGCAGAAAAACTCTCACAACAGACCGCACTTTTCCGTCAGCAACAAGAAAAAATTGCGCATTTACAAAGCTATATCGACCGTTTCAAAGCTAAAGCGACCAAAGCCAAACAGGCTCAAAGTCGCATGAAAGCCCTTGAACGCATGGAAAAAATTGCCCCAGCCCATATTGATAATCCCTTTACCTTTGAATTTAGAGAACCTTTGTCACTCCCGAGTCCTTTAGTGATGATTGAAAAAGCCGCTGCTGGCTATGGTGTGGGTGAAAGTGCGGTGGAAATTTTGCAAAAAATTAAACTCAACCTTGTCCCAGGTTCAAGAATTGGGTTACTTGGTAAAAACGGTGCAGGGAAATCCACGCTGATCAAATTATTAGCTGGCGAATTAACCGCCCTTTCAGGCAACGTGCAACTGGCCAAAGGCGTGCAACTGGGCTATTTTGCTCAACATCAATTAGACACCTTACGAGCCGATGAATCCGCCTTATGGCATTTACAAAAATTAGACGACAAACTGACCGAACAAGAATGCCGCAATTATTTAGGCAGTTTCGCTTTTCACGGCGACAAAGTTAACGAAGCCGTAAAGACCTTTTCTGGCGGCGAAAAAGCTCGCTTAGTGTTAGCATTAATTGTATGGCAACGCCCAAATTTGCTGTTATTAGATGAACCGACTAACCACCTTGATTTAGATATGCGACAAGCCCTAACCGAAGCCTTAGTGGATTATCAAGGCTCGTTGGTGGTCGTGTCGCACGACCGCCATTTATTGCGTAACACGGTGGAAGAATTTTATTTGGTACATGATAAACAAGTGGAAGAATTTCACGGTGATTTGGACGATTATGCGAAATGGCTGAATAATATCAATACGCAAGAACGTAAAGAATTAAATAAAAGTGCGGTGCAAACCAGCGATATTTCGGAAAATTCCCAACAAAATCGCAAAGATCAAAAACGCCGAGAGGCCGAATTACGGCAACAAACTGCACCATTACGCAAGAAACTCATTCAGCTTGAAAGCCAGATGGAAAAATTGTCTGTACAGTTGGCTGAGATTGAGCAGCAGCTTTCCGATAATGATCTCTATTCGCCAGAAAATAAAGAAAAATTGACCGCACTTTTGGCGGAGCAGGTGAATGTGAAAAAACAGTTGGAAGAGGTGGAAATAGAATGGTTAGGGATTCAGGAAACATTAGAAAGTTATAACACCTAGCCTGATTAAGACTAGGTGTTAATGCGTATTTTTCTAACGTTCTTGCATTGCTTGTTTCAAGCGCGTGATCGGTTTGATAAGATATTGGAACACGGTTTTTGTTCCCGTTTTAATATCTGCCGTTGCCGTCATGCCGGGGGTAATGTCCATTTTATTCCCGTTTTTATCGGTAATATTATTGCTCACCGTTTCCACCAATACACGATAATAGGCTTGGTCTGGGTTGAGTTTTAACTCACTTGGACGACGATCATCTTGTAAAGTATCTGGGCTGATAAGCGTGACTTTTCCCTCAATACCACCATAAATGGCATAATCATAAGCACTGATTTTAATTAAGGCTTCTTGACCAGTGCGGATAAATGCCACATCACGTGGCGCCACATAGACTTGCACCAACAATTTTTCATCAATCGGCACGATTTCCAAAATCGTTTGCCCAGCACTCACCACGCCGCCTACGGTGTTGATTTTAATATTTTTTACAATACCTTTCAGCGGGGCTTTAATTTGTGAATGCGCCACGGGGTCAGCACGCATAATGCGGTTTTCTTTGGCTTGTGCGAGATCCGCTTCTTTCGTTACCAATTCATTGTTGGCATCGGTGGCGTAACGGTTGCGGCGTTCGCTGATTTGCGTGGTTAAATCGGCAGATTGGCGTTTTAATCGCAACAATTCCACTTCAGGCATCACGCCTTTTGCCACCATCGGGGTCGTGATGGCGATTTCTCGATCCAACATCGTTTTGCTTTGTTGCATACCTGAAATCGCTTCCTGCATTGCTTTGCGGCGAGTGTTGTAGGCGGCGGTTTCACTTGCGATTAACTCATTAGGCGTATTTTCTGCAAATTTTAATGGCTGACCATAGGCTTCGGCTTTTAAGCGGTCAATGGTAGCTTGTAAGGTGCTGATTTTGGCTTCCGTTTCCTTTAAAATCGCCAAACTACGCGTATCATCAAGGGTGAGCAATACCTGCCCTTTTTCCACGATGTCCCCCTCTTTCACTCGCATTTCTTTCACTATGCCAGGGTCAAGGCTTTGAATGACTTGATCACGGCTGCTCGGAATCACTGAACCTTGTCCACGGGTCACTTCTTCCAATGGGCTGTTGTACGCCCAAATCACAAAGACTACGGCAAAGACAAACAATAGGATAATCATCGCAAATGATTTAGTATGTTTCTCTTTTTGCAGGGCGGCATTGAGATCATTAACGAGTGCTAAATCTTTTTCACTCAGCTGTTCTTTTTGGTTTTCTGCTTTCATTTTCTCTACCCTTTATTATGTTCTGGGTTGCTATTTTCTGCGGTCGCAGGGGCGGCTTTGGCTTGCACCTGCACTTGTGGGCGTGATTGAGCCTGTTCATTTTGTTGCAAACGTTGAATTACAGCGTCTCTTGAACCATCCATCACCACTTGACCGTTATCTACCACAATCACACGATCCACAATTTTCAACACCTGCATACGGTGTGTTACCACCACCATCGTACGACTTTTCGCCCAGTGAGCAATGGCATTGAGTACCACGTCTTCCGAGCCTGAATCTAAGCTGTTGGTTGGTTCATCTAGCAACACTACTTTCGGATTTTTCAACGTCATCCGAGATAAGGCCACGATTTGACGTTGCCCGCCCGACAAGCCCATACCATTTTCGCCTAATGGCATATCCAAACCACGAGGGTGTCCTTGAATCATACGATCTAAGCCGAAACGCTGTAAAGCCGCTAATAATTCCTGATCGGTCGTAAAACTGTCACTACGGGCGAGATTCATATTATCACGCAATGTGCCTAAAAATAGGCGTGGGTGTTGACCGAGCAAGACCACCTGACTACGCAAATAGTTCGGATCAATTTGCCGCACATCCACGCCATCAATGGTGACACTGCCTTTTTCAGGTTCAAACAAACCTGATGCAAGATTCAGCATCGTGGTTTTACCGCTACCGATTTTACCCAAAATGGCGACTTTTTCCCCTGGATTGATGGTAACGGACACATTTTGCAGGGCTGGCATACCCTCTTTCACATATTTAAAGCCCACCTGATTAAAGGCGATTTGACCGTGCATATGCTCAAGGCTAATGTAATTGCGGTCTTCGGCACGTTCACTCGGACGAGAAATAATATCTTCCACGCCTTTAAAGGCCAAACGAGCTTGTTGTAAACGGGTGGCAAGACCTGCGATTTGCCCCAATGGTGCTAAAGCACGTCCTGACAAAATCACGGTTGCAATTAACGCCCCCATCGTGATACGTTCCGCTTCCACTTCGCTATGGATTAAATATGTCCCATACAGCACCGCAAATACGGTATTGAGCTGTTGAAGTGCGGTGGAAAAATTCACCACAAAATTACTTAAATCTTTGGTTTTTGTTTGCGATGAGGCGGTGCGAGCCGTGTAATAATCCCAACGGGTTTGTGCCCAACTGGCGGCGTTATTGGTTTTGATGGTTTCAATTCCCTCCACGGCTTCCACGGCCAAACCTTGGCGTTGCGAGCCCTCACGCATAGATTCATTGATAAATTTCGCCATCATCGGCTGTACCAAAAAGCCGACCAAAATTACCGTTGGAATAATGATTAACGGTACAATCGCCAACTTGCCTGCAATTAAAAACATCACAAACACAAACATCAAAATAAATGGTAAGTCCACCAACGCCAACAAGCTGGCACTGGTCATAAAATCACGCACCGATTCAAAATCACGCAAGTTATTGGCATAACTGCCTGATGATACTGGTTTATCCGACATTCGCAATGCCAACACACGGCGAAACAGTGCCGAGCTAATAATCAAATCGGCTTTTTTCCCTGCAATATCGGTTAAATGTCCACGAATCATTTTGGCGACAAATTCAAAGGCAATTGCGATCATCACACCGATACTCAACACCCACAACGTTTCATAACTTTTATTCGGGATAACACGGTCATACACGTTCATCACATACAAGGAACTAACCAAAGCCAAAAAGTTAATCACAAAGGTAGCTAAAATCACCTGATAATAATAGGAACGGAAACGCCAAATCACTTTCCAGAACCACGCCTTATTCATCTTATATTCAGGCAATTCCGAGCTAATATCAGCCGCTGCTTTCGGCTTAATAAACCAGCTATAACCAAGATATTTCGCATTTAACTCCGCTTCGCTTAGTTCCTGCTCTACGCCCACTGTTTGTAGGACAGTATAAACTCGATTGCCCGCATGACCCGTGATTTTTGTCACCACGGCGGATTCTTCATTTTTCAGAATAATAATCACCGGCACAGCCAAGGTAGGAATATCCGACAACGGACGGCGAGACATTTTATTCTCATAACCGTGCGTACGTAATACTTCGCTTAAGGAAGTAAAATTTAAATTATTGCGTGCATCCCGAATGGTTTGTGCCGCCAGTGTTTCTTTCGCCACAGGCGAGCCATAAATTTGGGTTACCAACGCCAAATGTTCTACGATTGATTTCATACCTTAACCTTATAATCCTTTCAGTGTTACAATACCCGCCCATTTGCTCACCTGTGCTTGAGCCACCAAATAGGCTAACACCGCATCACGATAATCATTTCGAGCGGAGGCTTCAGCCACCTGAATACTGGTTAAACTTTGATAAGCATCCAATACGTCCAATAAAGAACGGCGAGAAATTAAATATTGCTGTTCATAAATCTCAACCACATTTTTTTGTGATTGAATTTGTTTTTTCGACACGGTCAAATATTGCAAACTCTGACGCATACTGATTTCGGCAGTTTGCGAATTTTCCGTAACTTCACGTTGAATTTCTGCCATTCTTTCTTTCGCCGCTTCGGCAGAATAGGCATCTTGTACGCCAGAGTAGTAGGTGGCAGGATCAAACAAATTCCACGACACTTTCATATTCACTTCATAGCCGTGTTTTCCCCATTCGCCCTCTAAATTCAGGGCTGGCAAGCGTTTTGCTTTGGACACTTTTTCTTGCGATTGGGTGCGAGCCAGTTCGGCTTGCTGAGCTTGATAACTCGGGTTGTCCGCATATTGCCCTTTGCTGGTAAATTGCGCTTTGAGTTTTTCCACCGTCATATCCGCAAAAGGATCCACAATATCCTCCGCACTGAGTAATCGCCCTGTATAACGGCTTAATTGACTTAGCGAAGTTTGTAAAATACGTTGTTGTGCAACTAAAGAGGATTCCGCTTGCAAACGGCGAGATTCCGCTTCCACGGTTTCGGAGGTTCGCCCCGTATCATAGCTGGAAATGACCTTTAAATCTGCCAAAATATCGCTATAACGTTGCAAACTTTCCTGATACACCGCAATATTTTCTTTGGCATATAAGGCGGTGAGATAGACCTTACCAATGGTGCTACCCAGTTGCTCACGGGTTTCATCATATTTATATTGATAATATTCCCGTTTATGCTCATCTCGTTCCACCGCATTAGAAATTTCGCCCCAGGAATACACATTCACGGTAGCCGTTAAGGCAACGGGATTACGTTCCACCGAGCGGCTATCATTATAATGATGGGTTAAATTACGAGAGGTACTCACGCCCAAAATCGGCAAATGCCCTGCTTTGGAAATTTTCACTTGCGTATCGGAGACGCCAATATTGGCTTGTGCTTCACGAATGGTCGGGTCGGAACTTAAGGCAACTTTCAAAATGGATTGTAGCGACGTCGCATGGACTTCTGTCGCCATCATAGATAGCCCTACAAGCAGTAAACAAGGGTATCCTACTGCTCGAGAAAATAATTTATGCATTGTATTCCCCTCTTATCTTTATTTCAGAAAAATTATTTGCGCGATGACAAAACCCAGCTTTCGCTGGGTTTGCTATTTTTATTTTAACGTTTCACACCCCGTGTAAATTAAATGCTTGACACACTAATCCCGTCTTGAACCCAGAGTTGATAAGTTGAATCAGAATAGCTATAAACGTTATACGTTATTGAGTCAACGGTTTGTGTACCATTTGGGATCGCATCTGCTACACTTATACTGATCTCGTTACCTGTTGAGCCAGCTGTTTGATCTACGACCAAGATTTTCTCTGTGCTGCCTACGCGTTGGTTCATATCCAACAAATCGCTTAACTCGATCTCAAAGTGGTTATCATTACCTGCGAAGTGGATATGCTCGATAGAAGTCGATTTACTGCTCAAATCAGCGAATGAGCCACTGAACTCATCCATCTTAATTTCCAGCGTATCAATACCATTACCTAAGCTGATGTGTGCTGTGTCAGTTTCTGCAATCTGCAAGGCTTTGGTTAAGCTGATTTCTACGCCATTAAGCTGTACGGCGTGGGCATCAGGACTATTAGCTCTTAAGAAGTCTTGGCTTGTAATCGTGAGGGTATCATCCACACCCGCGGTTACTGTGCCATCGTGGTCGCCGTAGATGCGACCATTTTGCACATAGTAAGCAGCGTCAGGGTAAGCATCCGCCGTGTATCCAGCTGCATCAGTTACACTAATTTGTAGATAGCTACCGTTTAACGCACCGCCAACATCAGTATTCTCTCCACCAAAGAAGATAGTTGGACTTTCCGATTCAGATTGGTTACTACCACCAGTTCGTCTCCAACCCTCAGCTGATAAAGCCTCATTAGTTAGATCACTTGCATACTGTGATTGGGTTACACCATTTGGAGCTTGAGCACCACGTACGAAAGTATAGGTACTTTCCGTGCCATCATAGCGAACCGTTTTAATAACGGTAGTATCGCCACCTTCTGTACCAGTATACATAGGCTGACCTTCAGCATCTGTTGTATCAACTTTGCTACGGTGTCCATTACCACCTGCTTGAAGTTGAAGCCAAAGAGGAGTTGTCGTTCCTGCATCGTTACCAAGGTTCGCTGTTGTATATGGACTCGTGCCTACTTTAACACCACTGACATAGGTGTTGGCAATTTCGGTTTCTGCTGAACTGTGCCCAGTTGTACCATCAGGGTTAGCACGACCTGCTACCACTGATACAGTTGTACCATCTAACACTTGACCTGAGGCAAAATACATACCGTTAGAGTATGTTTTATTGCTATCCACAACCCCTGCATCATTGGTTTGTTTCCAACTTGAGCCATCATAAGTAAAGGTGAATGTTACCACTTTTGGTTGCTGTGCCAATGCTGTGGCAACAGCTTCCGCACTGTACTCTGATACTGCTGTTCCTTTAACTTGCGGTACAAGAGTCGCTGTAACAGCAATGGTATCCCCTGCTTTGTAGTATGTACCAGCTTTTTGTGCTGCACTTTGAACACTACTATCTTCAACATTTGGTTCAAAGGCAATAAATACATCCCCACTGCTTGAAACAGCTTCAAACACGCTCGGTTTTTCCAACGCTGCCAACAAGCTACTTGCAGAGAACGTATCCACTGAACCATCCGTATAAGTAATGGTGACTTTACCTGTTGCGTCCACAGTGACTGTCGCATCTTGCACTTGTGGAATGTCTTTATTCAAGCCCGTTTTAATCCAGTTAGCAAGGTTGGCTTGCTCAGTTTCAGTGAGTGCCGTTGTATCGCCTACATAGTATGTTTCAGTTGATGTGGTTACAGGCTCAACCTGCGGAGCGATTTCCGGTTTTACTGTTTTGTCTGAGGAAATGGTTTCACTTGAACCATCGCTATACGTTACCGTCGCTGTACCATCTGCGGCAACTGTGATGTCGGTAATATCCGCATTGTCTTTGTTGGCGTCTTTCAACGCTTTCGCAACTTTGGTTTGCTCGTCCGCAGTTAATTGACTGGTGTTCCCTACAGGGGTTTGAACAGACACAGGGGTGGTGGTGTCTGCCAAGTTCGCTAATGCGGTATCAGACGCTTCACCAGCTCTTACGCCACTCTGGTTATCATAGATGGTTGCGACAACATCTTTGCCATTCGCCACGCTATCAGCAGATAGAGTGATGGTTGAACCGTTTACTGTGGCTTGAACTTTCTCAGCATTGGCTGCATTGGTTGGATCATACTGAGGATGATTTGGTGCAACCACCCAAGCTGAGCCATTATAAACATAGCTTACTTTTACGATTTCAGAACCGTCAGTCGTTGGATAAGGCACAGCAATCTCTACAAGCGTACCTGTCGTTGGATTTTCTGGCAAGCCAACATCTACTGTACCGTTCACATTTGCTGTTACGGTAACTGGAATAATAGGTAAAGTGTAGCTAGTTTGGCTGGTTTCACCTGTTACATTGCCATAAGCATCCGTACGTGTTGCATAAACGGTTGACTCCGCTTTTAAATTAGACACGTTTAATCCAACCGCTGTTTCTTCCACAAATTGACCAGGGCCTAAATCATATACAATGCTGACCCCCTCTGGCAATTCACCTTGTGCCTCCCAAACATTATTTGCTGCTGTGTCATTAAGAGCTTGTGTTTGTTTCTTAAACACGACTTCGTGTACTGCATCATTCACATCGGTGTATTTCACGGTGATGATGTCGCCACCTTCACTGTGTTTGTTTTCGCTGTTACCGTCAGCCCAAGGTAAACCATCAGCCAATGGGAAGTGCAATTCGAGGACTGTACCTCTTTCATTAGCATCTGTTGCCGCAACATCCTTAGAACCCCAATAGTTGTAGACATCACCTGAGTCATAGTCAGTGGCCGTAATGTCAGCATCTGGGCTCACTGCACCATCCGCACTGATAGTGTGAATAAATGCTTTTGTGCCATCTGCGATTTGGTTAGCTTTCAATGTGAATGAACCGTTTTCATAACCTGCTGGCAAGGCAATCTCTGGAGTGCTGTTTACCCAAGTGCCGTCTGCTTGTTTGGTTAAGATTGCCGTAATTTCACCTACACCTGGTTGGATAAATTTTGTTACGACTTGATCGCCAGTTTGATAATCTGCATTGCTGTAATCAAAGGTGACATCACCATTTGACGCCGCTTCACTCACTTTTGGCAATGGCACCGCTTTCACTGTTTTGTCTGCGGTGATGGTGTCGGTTGAGTCATCGGTGTAAGTTACGGTTACGACGCCTTTTGCATCTACCTCAATAGATTTGATCTTATCAGCAATGTCTTCATTGGCTTTGGCAATCGCATCTTTCACTGCTTTTTGTTCTGTCTCGCTCAGAGCATTTACATCAGCTACACCTGTTACCACTGGATTAACTGGATCAGTCGCTTTGGTGATTTGATCTTTCACTAATTGATCAGCGTTGATGGTATCTACCGAACCGTCAGCATAAGTAATCGTTGCCACGCCTTTTTCATCTACGGTGATCGTTGCATTCTTCACATCGTCATTATTCGGATTCGCTGCTTTAATTGCATCCGCTACCGCTGTGCGTTCAACTTCTGTAAGCGATTCGCTATTTTTCACCACAACACGTGTATCTACATCAGGCTCTGCGGCTTCATCTAATAGATCAACAGGATCTGTTTTTGCCGCTGTGTTTTGTTTTAGCGCAACTGTTACTTCGTCTTTTGAACCATCTGGGTAGGTGATCGTCGCTGTTTTGCCGTCTGGAGATACAGTTACTTCACCTTTGGCTGCAACGACATCAGGATTTGCTTTTTCAATCGCCGCTTTGATTGTGTTTAAATCGTCTGCTGTTGGTGCTTCAGGGTTGTATACGCCTACTGCGTTGTCCGCTGGGATGTCTTTGTCTTCAGTCGCCGCTGCGGTGTTTTGTTTTAACGCAACATTGACGGTGTCTACTGAGCCATCTGGGTAGGTGATTGTCGCTGTTTTTCCGTCTGGAGATACTGTTACTTCACCTTTGGCTGCAACGACATCAGGATTTGCTTTTTCAATCGCCGCTTTGATTGTGTTTAAATCGTCTGCTGTTGGTG
>NZ_JBPDVG010000011.1:0-100490 GCF_051851525.1 Lonepinella sp. BR2357
AATTATTAAAAATAACCAAAACCAACTATTTTGTCTACTAGAGCATAGTGTATAAAAAAGTGCCAACTATTTTGTCTACTATGCCATCTTTTATTATGCCTAGTGTTAGAGGATTATCCCACCAACTCATCCCCCAACACTTCCGCCTGTTCTAGCACTCGTGCGATGGCCTCTTGCTCTAAATCAGGTGGATAGCCATTCTTTTTCAGGGTTAAACGGATAATATTTCGCATGCGAGCTTTCACTGCAGGTTTAATTTTCCAATCCAGCGTTACGGATTTTTGCAATTGATCGGTGATTTCTTGTGCCAATCGTTTTAACACCGCATCTTGCATAATTTTCACCGCACTTTCATTGCGAATTAAGGCATCATAAAACGTCAATTCCGCATAACTCAAACCGAGTTGTTCACCTCGTTTTTGCTGTTCTTCAAACTCTTTTGCCATATCAATTAAGGCTTTCAACACATCAGCAACACTTAAACTTTGATTATGATATTGATTCATGGTTTCTTTGAGTTTATCTTCAAAGGTTTTTTGTAAGGTGATATTGCTGCCAGCTCCTTTGCGGAAATTCTGCTGTAAATATTTCGCAATGCGTTCCGCCCACAGATTTTTCGTGCCACTTTTTTGTACCCGTTCCAAGAACTCATCAGACAACAAGCTGATATTGGCTTGATGATCGTCCAATTCGTCCAGCAAATTCACCACGCCTTGCGATTCAACCGCCTGATTGAGCAATTCCACTAAGCGGATTTGACGTTCTCGATCAGCGGTTTTGGTTGGCGTGTCTTTGCCTATGCGTTGGCGAATACTATCAAAAAACGCCAATTCTCGCTCAAAACGTTTAACGAACGGATCGGAACTGCATAAGGCATAACCTTTTTTCGCACTACGTACCGCATTAATAAACGCTGTTTTGCGTGGTGTCGGGTCTTTTTTATCGGGGGATTTCTGCTCATAATCCAAGGCTAAAATATGTTCCGCCCCTTGATTAATGGCGTGTAACAAAGGCTCAACGCTAGTATGGGAAAGTGCTTCTTGCAAATCAAAGGGCTTGCCGTTGACTGGGGTGGCAAATTGCTTGCGGATAATATCCATATTTTCTGCTAATTTTTGCTTCACTAAGGCAATATCCACCGCCACGGATTCGCCACCAGTTGGGTTGCGACCATACATCGCCGTGGCTTCACGCAACGCCGCCGTTAGTCCGATATAATCCACAATCAAACCGCCGTTTTCATTGCTTTTATTGCGGAATACCCGATTCACCCTTGCGATGGCTTGCATCAAATTATGCTCTTTCATCGGCTTATCAATATACATTGTGTTACAGCACGGCACATCAAAACCCGTCAACCACATATCCACCACAATCACCATTCGCAAGCTATCATTTGGATCTTTAAAGCGTTTTTCCAACAATTTGCGGTCATCTTTGCTCGGTACAAAGCGTTGCAACGATTCAGGATCGGAAGCCGAACCTGTCATAATGACTTTCAACGCCCCAAGATTGACATCATCAGAATGCCATTCAGGGCGAAGTGCGGTGATTTTTTGGTAAAGTTTGACCGCAATTTCACGGCTCATCACCACCGTCATCGCCTTGCTTTCAATGCTTTCACAGCGTTTTTCAAAATGGCTAACAATGCTGTCGGCGAGCAAATTCAACCGCTCATCGGATCCCACCAGTTTTTCCATCATCTTCATTCGAGCATTTTCGCCAGCGTCATACACGGCTTCCGCTTCCCGAATCACATAATCAAACTGCTTCGATTCGCCCAGTTTAATTTGTAAGGCTTGATAAAAAATCGGCACGGTCGCCCCGTCAGCCACCGCATCTTCCATCGCATAAATCGACACATACCGCCCAAATACATCTTGCGTGTCCTTGTCTTCCTGCGAAATCGGCGTGCCGGTGAAACCAATAAATGACGCATTAGGAAGAGCTTCACGCAAATATTTAGCAAAGCCTGTGCGATATTGTCCGTTTTTGATTTGGGTGTTAAAGCCATATTGGGTGCGGTGGGCTTCGTCTGTCATCACGATAATGTTGGATCGATCATTCAACATTGGATGATGTTGCTCACCGTCTAACAAAGCGAATTTTTGAATGGTGGTGAAAATCACGCCGCCTGTTTCACGTTTTGCCAATTCATCACGCAAATTTTCCCGATCTTCCGCTTGCACAGGTTTTTGCCGAATAATGCTTTCGCCAGCCGAGAACGTGGCGAACAGTTGCCCATCTAAATCGTTACGGTCGGTCACCACTACAATGGTTGGATTTTGCAAGGCAGGCTGAGCCAACACACGCCCAGCATAAAACAACATAGACAGTGATTTGCCTGATCCTTGCGTATGCCACATTACGCCAATTTTGCGATTGCCGTTGGGAGCCGCCGCCAAAAGCGTACAATCCACCGCTTCATTGACCCCATAAAATTGGTGATAGGCGGCGATTTTCTTAATCACATTGCCATCATCATTCTCAAACACCACGAAATTTTGCACATAATTCAACCAGTTTTCAGGCGTGAGCAGCCCGTGCATTAAGCCGACCAATTCATTTTCAAAGGTAATGCGTTGCGAATCGTTTTTTTCATCCACCACTCGCCACACCGTAAAGCGTTCAAAATTCGCCGTCAGCGATCCTAGTCTGGCTTGGGAAAAATCGCTAATAATCAAGGCTTGATTAAACACAAACAGATCGGCGATTTCGTCTTTATAGGTCTGCAATTGATGATAAGCATCCAAAATATCTGCTTGATCGGAAAGGGGATTTTTCAACTCAAACACCACCAAGGGAAGACCATTGACAAAGCCAATCACATCAGGACGGCGATTGCCTTTGCGACCTTTAATGGTGAGCTGATTGACCATATCAAAGCGGTTATTGTCGGGGTTGTTGAAATCAATCAGATAGGCGTTGTAATGAATAGTTTTGCCGTCTTGTTTATAGGACACAGGCACGCCGTTACGCAACAGCTGATACGCTGCTTGATTACGTTCGGAAAGACTTGCCCCCGAGACTCGCACCACCTGAGCCACCACATCCGCCACCGCCATTTCAGGCAAATCAGGATTCAGCCGCTCCACTGCGTCCTGCAAAATCCGCTTAAATATCACATCAGACGGATTGGCACGAGAAAACTCACTGTTTTCCTCAATTTGACGAGCATCGGTATGCTCCCAACCGAGAGCGGCTAGATGCTCAAGGGCAAGGTTCTCAATGGCTTCTTCGTTGATGTTGAGTGGCATAAGTTTTCTCCTTATTGGTTTTACCCTCACCCTAGCCCTCTCCCAAAGGGAGAGGGGACAAGCGTTGTATTAATCACAAATTTTACAATTACCCTCGTTCAACCCCCTCTCCCTTTGGGAGAGGGCTGGGGTGAGGGTTTTATTACATCGTTATTTGCTTAACCCTGTACGCCAGTGCAGGGGAAAATCTATATATTATCTAAATTTCCATTAATTTTTTCTTTAAATGCAAGAACTAATGAATTTCTAGTTTCGCCAGAATTGATTAAATCAATAATTTTTTGTAAATGTTCGCTATCTGCACTATATGTGCCGATATATCCAGATCTTATTAATCCTTCCAACTCTTGTTTTCCTATATAATTCTTATCTCTCATTTGAAAATAGAATTTACTTTCGGTATTTAATAATTTCTCACAATGTTCGTGAGATAAAATAAAGGAAAGAACTTTATCATCGGTTTCTTTTGATTGAATAAATCTTAAATAAAATGGATTGCTATTTAATCTAAATTCATTTTCTCCGCAATGAGATAATGCTCTGTTTGTGGCTTTCATTTTGTTCATTTGTTCTTTGAAATGCTCATCAATATCAAATGCCCAATTATCTTTATTTTGTCTCAATCGTTTATATTGAACCATAACAATATTTTGATGAATTTTATTGACATAAATAAAATCTATTCCCATTATTTTTTCTAAAGATTTTCTATTAGTTACGTAAAGTGTTAAACTTTCCACTCCATTACTGTACTTTGCTCTACCAATCAAAGATTCACATTTTATACCTTCAAAGCTATTATGAACATCACCAGAAATTACATCATCTTCATAAACAGGATTACCTAAATTCTTGAGTTCGGTATCATATCCATTTTTGATTACCAAATCTTCAAGCGAATAGGAACGATCAAAATTAGCAATAGAAAAAGCAAATTTTATAGCATCAGCTTCCATTCTCTTAATATCTGATTTTTTAGGTTTTTCAATCAGATTAGAAATTTTCTCTGCATTATCACGCCATAGAAATTCAATCACTTTTTTACTCATCAATTCAGACAGAATAGACATTTGATTTTCTAGTTTATTTTCTATCGTTTGTCTTTCTCTACCTGAAAAAATAAGGACTAGCTCAGATAAATTTCCGATTACCATTTTCTGAAAATCAGACAACACAATTATCTTATCATCAGGTGTTGAATTGCGTTTATCTCTTATTTTGCATAAAAAACACTCATCATCACATTCAATCAGAACTAAGGATTTTTTTGTGAATTTATCACTTTCTTCTTTATTTAAGATAAAGGAAAATTTATTTTTATGACGCTCCCTGTCAAGAAATGTTTCAGTTTGTCTAGGACTAACCTTGTAAAGAATAAGATGTTTTCTTGCAATAAATGATTTTGCAGAATTGAGATCGATCATAATTCAATCTCCCCACTTAACAATTTCGGTAATAAATAATCCCTTAACTCTGATAATCTATGATTTTCATAGTTATTACTCAAAATCTTATTAAATAAATTCACAACATAATGGTGAAAAATTTTAATTAGCTCTTTTGGTGGATTAATTATTTCAATATTTGAAAATGTACTAGTATTCATATTAGGGGTAGCACTGCCACTGCTCGCCAATGCGATTAAATATTTTTTCATCTTTTCTTGCGATAGTGAAAAATACAAAAATTCAGAAAAATATTGTTCATTCGGCACAATACTATTTATTTGTTGATTGGTTTGCGATAGTTCGCTTGCAATAGCAACCAATCCAACTGTTGCAATGCAACTTACACAAATACTGCCTTTTGGAATGTATTTTTTTACTTGGCTATCCCCACCTGTTTTACTCAAATTATCAACGGTTTTTGTAATAAAAACATTGTTGTGCATATCAGGAATCTTAATAAAAGGAATATCATTGCCGTAATATTCGGTTTTGGATTTTGACGGTGTTTTACCGCAAATAATCGCTCCAAAATCTTTTAATGGTTTCACTCCCCACCCCAACGGCACCCCATCTTCCCCAAACCCACTCGGAAAAACTCTCGCCATTTCCACCGCACTTTCTCCCCCAATCACTTCAGCGGCGGCTAAATTGGCTTCTTGTTCGCTTTTGCCGTCTGCTAAGGCTTCGGCTTTGGCACGTACAGGGTCAAAATCAATAAACCAGCTTTTAAAAATCGTTTGGGCGATTTGTTCTAGGGTTTGGTTGGTTTGGGTGTTTAGGGTGATTTTGTCGTCAAATACTTGTAATATGCTCCCGATTTTTCCTTGAGTATCTAGGGATGGTACATCTATTTTTAATTTCTTTAATGAAGAAATATAAAGATTTTTTTGAACGCTTCCTTCAGCTAATGCTTCAATATGTTGTCTATTATTAAGCAAAGAATAGAATATGAATAAGTTATCAAATCTATCATTCACTTTTATATTTATAATTGCTCTATTTCCACACATATAGTCTTTAAGTATTCCCAAACGTCCTATTGTGCCAGATTTACTTATTACTATTGTATTGGGTTCAAATAACAATGCACTTTTCTTAGCACTCAAAAATCCTTTTTTTGTTAGTGTTTGAGATGTATTAAATACAGACCAATTATTAAGATCTGTAGCTCTGACCCATTTTATATCTCCACCAAAATAACTTGGTTCAGTTTGAGTAGGATTAACATATCCTTCTTGAAAATCAGCACATTCTGATAATTCCACTATATTCCAATCACTCATACCCCAATTCCCCCAAATTACTCTTAATCTTCGCTTCCAACTCCGCCCCCAATCTAAACTGTTCATTCAAAACTGCGGTTAATTTTTGCATTTTTTCCGCAAAAGGTACGCCGTCATCTTCGGCTTCTTCAGCTCCCACATAACGCCCTGCAGTCAGTACAAAATCATTGGCGGCAATTTCATCTAAACTGGCGGCATAGCAATAGGCAGGCACGTTTGCATAATCCTTGTCCTGTTGCCAGTTGTGGTAAGTTTGGGCGATTTTCGCAATGTCATCGGCGGTGAAATCCCGTTGTTTACGGCTTTTCATAAAACCGATTTTGCGTGCGTCAATAAACAACACTTCGCCTTGGCGAGCTTTGGCTTTGTTTAAAAACCAAATACAAGCAGGGATTTGCACGTTGGCGAACAACTGGCTTGGCAGGGCGACCATACATTCGACCAGATCGGCTTGAATAATATTTTTGCGAATTTCCCCTTCGTTGTTGGTTTGCGAACTCATTGAGCCGTTTGCCAGCACCATTGCCATCCGACCTTTGGGGCTTAGGTGATAAATCATATGTTGCAGCCAGGCAAAATTGGCGTTGCCTTGTGGCGGAATGCCGAATGCCCAGCGTGGGTCGTCAATCAGTTTTTCTTGCCACCAATCGGACACATTAAAGGGCGGATTTGCCATAATAAAATCCATTCGCTGGTCTAAATGGCGTGGGTTGGTGAGCGTGTTCGCCAGTTCAAAATTGGCTTCAATGCCCCGAATCGCCATATTCATAATGGCTAGGCGATAGGTGGTGAGATTGGCTTCTTGCCCGAAAATGGACACCGCATTGCGTTTGCCCTGATGTTCTTGAATAAAGCGGTCAGTCTGCACAAAAAAGCCGCCCGACCCCATCGCAGGGTCATATACCCGCCCTTGATAGGGTTCGAGCATTTCCACAATCAGCGATACAATGGATTTTGGGGTAAAGAACTCACCGCCCCGTTGCCCTTCTGCCATCGCAAATTTGCCTAAGAAATATTCATAAACGTGACCCAAAATATCTTTGGCACTGAGCGAAATCGGCTGACCGTTATACATCGGTTTGGAAAAATCCGTGCTGGAAAACAGGTTAATCAACTCCGCCATTGTGTGATCGTCCACCCGAAATTCGCTGATATGTTGCAGATTATTTTTCAATACAGGGTTTTCACGCTCAATGGCATCAAGGGCATTATCAATCAAGGCTGATGCCCCATTAAACTTCCCACCCCAAGGTAATTCATCACCACGGTTATAGGTAATGACCTGTTTGAGATTATCCCAACGGGATTCAACAGGCAGCCAAAAGACGTTATTTTCGGTGAAATAGTCCCGATTTTCGGCTTCTTCGGCAATTTGCTCAGGGGTGAAATAGGCAGGATCGAGATAATATTCGCTGTCGGGGTTGGTGAAGTTTTGTTGATTTTTTTCTTGCTGAACGCTGAAACTGTCGGAAACGTATTTGAGAAAGATTAAGCCAAGAATCACATATTTATAACTGCTCGGGCTTAATTGCTGACGGAGCTTATCCGCACTCGCCCAAAGGTTTTTGTCTAGCTCATTGAGAAAGGCGTTTTGTTCCGCTTGTGTTTGGTGGTCACCAGATGTGGTGCTGTGGTGCTGTGGTGCTGTGGTGCTGTGGTGCATTATACTATCTCCAGTTTAATTTGTCAATGTAAACAATGGGTTATGAAATGATTTGGATGTGTTTATTTTCGCATAAAAATGGGGGGAATTAAAGGGGATTTTTACCCTCACCCTAACCCTCTCCCAAAGGGAGAGGGGACGATCGTTATATTAATCAAAAAAATCTAATTTTCCCAAGATCAATTCCCTATCCCTTTGGGAGAGGGTAGGAGTGAGGGTAAAATCCCCTCTCCCTTTGGGAGAGGGCTAGGGTGAGGGTAACCACATTAAATCTCCGGCATATATTCCCCATTGATACACAAATAAATTGTTTCCAATACATTATCTATTTGACGATTAATTTCGTTATTATCAAATCGTAAGACTATAAATCCCAATTCATTTAAATACAGCGTTCTTTCTTTGTCATATTGCATTTGTTTATCTTCGTAATGTTGTGAGCCATCTAATTCAATGATCAGATTTTTCTCATAACAAATAAAATCAACAATATAAGGTTCAATCACACGTTGTCGATAGAATTTCAATCCACAAAATAATCTATTGCGTAAATGTTGCCAGAGTTTATGCTCTTCCTCGGTATCACGCTTTCTTAATTCACGAGAAAACTCTAATAAAATCTTGTTGGTAAATGTATTCATTTTATTCCCCTTTTTAGCGATGGGGATTTATTTTACCGACAGGGTGTAATGTATTGAAACGTTTCTTTGCGATTTTGGAATGGAGATCACAAAAATAGGGTTTACCCTCACCCTCACCCTAGCCCTCTCCCAAAGGGAGAGGGGACGATCGTTATATTAATCAAAAAAATCTAATTTTCCCAAGATCAATCCCCTCTCCCTTTGGGAGAGGGCTAGGGAGAGGGGACGATCGTTATATTAATCAAAAAAATCTAACTTTCCCAATATTAACCCCCTCTCCCTTTGGGAGAGGGCAGGGGTGAGGGTAAAACCCAAATTTTCCGTTATTTTTCCCCTAATCTATGCTATAATTCCCCCTAATTTTCACCAAATTGAGAAACCCTATGACAGATAATATCCAACCAGAATCACAACAAGGCGAATACGGTGCCAGTAGCATTAAAGTATTAAAAGGCTTAGATGCCGTGCGGAAACGCCCCGGCATGTATATCGGCGACACCGATGACGGTACGGGCTTGCATCATATGGTGTTTGAAGTGGTGGATAATGCCATTGATGAAGCCTTAGCTGGGCATTGTAAAGATATTATTGTGACGATCCATGAAGATAATTCTGTTTCCGTGGTGGATGATGGACGTGGTATTCCTGTGGATATTCACCCTGAAGAAGGGGTGTCGGCAGCGGAAGTGATTATGACTGTGTTGCACGCTGGCGGTAAGTTTGATGATAATTCTTATAAAGTATCAGGCGGTTTGCACGGTGTGGGCGTGTCGGTGGTGAATGCCCTTTCCGATAAATTATTGCTCACCATTCGCCGTCAAGGACATGTGTATGAACAAACCTATCGTTTAGGTGAACCGCAAGCCCCATTGGCTCAAATCGGTGATACCAGCAAAACAGGGACGACCGTGCGTTTTTGGCCGAGTTCAACCATTTTTAGCAAAACTGTCTTTGAATACGAAATCCTGAAAAAACGTTTACGTGAGTTATCATTCTTAAACTCTGGCGTGTCAATTAAATTATTTGATGAACGTGATGGTACGCAAGATCATTTCCATTATGAGGGTGGTATTCAAGCCTTTGTGGAATATTTAAATCAAAATAAAACCCCAATTCACCCAAAACCGTTTTATTTTTCCATGGAAAAAGACAATATCGGTGTGGAAGTGTCATTACAGTGGAATGATAGCTATAACGAAAATATTTATTGCTTTACTAACAATATTCCACAACGAGACGGCGGTACCCATTTAGCCGGTTTTCGTGGTGCCTTGACCCGAACGTTAAATAGCTATATGGAAAAATCAGGCTTAAATAAAAAAGGGAAAAGCGAGAAAGATAAAGTGGAAACCTCAGGCGATGATGCTCGTGAGGGGCTAGTGGCGATTGTCTCAGTGAAAGTGCCTGATCCGAAATTCTCATCACAAACCAAAGACAAACTGGTTTCTTCTGAAGTGAAAGGGGCGGTAGAATCCGCAATGAATGAGCGTTTGCAGGAATATTTAGAAGAAAATCCGAACGATGCAAAAATTATTGCGACCAAAATTGTGGATGCAGCACGTGCCAGAGAGGCGGCTCGCAAAGCTCGTGAAATGACCCGACGCAAGGGCGTGTTGGATATTGCAGGTCTTCCAGGTAAACTGGCCGACTGTCAAGAACGCGATCCGGCATTTTCTGAACTTTACCTCGTGGAGGGAGACTCTGCGGGCGGTTCTGCGAAACAAGGGCGTAACCGTAAAAATCAAGCGATTTTACCGTTAAAAGGGAAAATCTTAAACGTGGAAAAAGCCCGTTTTGACAAAATGTTGTCTTCGCAAGAAGTGGGAACATTAATCACTGCTCTCGGCTGTGGTATTGGTCGTGATGAATACAATCCTGACAAAATGCGTTACCACAAAGTGATTATTATGACCGATGCGGACGTGGACGGTTCGCATATTCGCACGCTTTTATTGACATTCTTCTATCGTCAAATGCCTGAAATTATTGAGCGTGGTTATGTGTATATTGCACAACCGCCATTGTACAAAGTGAAAAAAGGCAAGCAAGAACAATATATTAAAGATGAACCTGCGATGATCGAATATGAGTTGGCGATTGCGTTAGATGATGCGGCGTTATATATCAATCCGAATGCCCCAGCGATGACAGGATTACCATTAGAGAAATTAGTCACGGAATATAATAATGTCACCCAAATGATAGCACGTTTACACCGCCGTTACCCAGAGGCCTTGCTAAAAGAATTGGTGTATTATCCAACACTGACGAATGAGTTAATGAAAGATCAAACTGCGGTGGAAAATTGGGCAAATTTATTGGTGGAACGTTTGAAAGAAAAAGACACCAGTGGTAACCATTATTCGCATCAAGTGTTATTCAACCAAGAACGCCAGTTACATGAAATGTTATTAACCGTGCGTACTCATGGTATCGACACCAATTACAGCTTAGATTATGCTTTTGCCAACGGTAATGAATATGCTCGTATCGTCAAACTGGGTCAACAGTTAAGTGGTTTGTTGGATGATGGGGCGTATGTGACTCGTGGCGAACGTCGTTTAGAGGTGAGCAGTTTTGAGCAAGCCGTGGATTGGTTAGTTAAAGAATCTCGCCGTGGTTTGACGGTACAACGTTATAAAGGGTTAGGCGAAATGAACCCTGAGCAACTTTGGGAAACCACAATGGATCCAGAGGCTCGTCATATGTTGAAAGTGACGATTAAAGATGCGGTGGAAGCGGATCAGTTGTTTACCACGTTGATGGGGGATGAAGTGGAACCACGTCGTGAGTTTATTGAGAGTAATGCGTTAAGGGCAAATTTGGATATTTAGGGTGTCTTTGTTTGCGAAAAAAAGTTAATAAAAAGTTTCCTCCGATCTTACCTTATTTTCAAGTGGTAAAAACGAGGTTAATTCTAGAAAAGGATAAAAAATGAAAGTTATTATTCCAGTTGCTGGTTTAGGTACCAGAATGTTACCTGCCACCAAAGCCATTCCAAAAGAAATGCTTACTTTGGTCGATAAGCCGTTAATTCAATATGTTGTCAACGAATGTGTCAACGCGGGTGTAAAAGAAATCGTGCTAGTGACGCATTCTTCTAAAAATGCTATTGAAAACCATTTCGACACATCTTTTGAATTAGAAACGATGTTAGAGAAGCGTGTAAAACGCCAGTTATTGGAAGAAGTGCGTGCTATTTGCCCGAAAGATGTCACTATTATGCACGTTCGCCAAGGCAATGCCAAAGGCTTGGGACACGCCGTTTTATGTGGTCGTCCTGTGGTGGGTAATGAGCCTTTTGCCGTGGTGTTGCCTGATGTGCTGTTAGCGGATTTTACAGCTAACCAAAAAACTGAAAATCTTGCCGCTATGATCAAACGCTTTAAAGAAACGGGCAATAGTCAAATTATGGTTGCCCCAGTGGATCCAAAAGACGTGAGTAGTTACGGTATTGCAGACTGTGACGGTGTGGAATTTGCTGGTGGTGAAAGTGCCAAAATTGCTCGTATGGTAGAAAAACCAAGTGTAGAAAAAGCACCGTCTAATCTTGCAGTCGTAGGGCGTTATGTATTTTCAGCAGAAATTTGGCATTTATTAGAAAAAACGCCAGTGGGTGTCGGTGATGAAATTCAATTAACGGATGCCATTGATATGCTTATCGAAAAAGAAACCGTGGAGGCTTTCCACATGACAGGAGAGTCTTTCGACTGCGGTGATAAAATTGGTTATATGCAAGCCTTTGTAGAATATGGTTTACAACATGAAAAATTAGGCAAACCGTTCAAAGACTATTTGAAAAAATTAGCGAAAACCTTGTAATTTGCCTAAAATTCCCTCTCCCTTTGGGAGAGGGCTAGGGTAACCATTTCCGCATTTCACTCACCACATCTTTCACTTCAATTTCCGCCATCAAATTTTTACCCGATAATTTGGTTGCCCATGGCAATTCTTGAGAGAGTTTATGAAATTCTTTAAACGCATTTTGCTCATAGACCGAAATCACATTATCCAAATTATGATAAGGACCTGTTCGCCAAGGATTATGATAAGCATACAGACCGATAACAGGTGTTCCCACCATGGTGGCAATATGAGCAGGACCACTATCGGGTGCGATCACTAAATCCGCTTGTTGAATTAAAGCGGTCAATTCAGTTAAACTCGTTTTTCCGCACGCATTGGTTATCTGATTATCACAAAGTGCGGTGATTTTTTGGCAAATTTCCATTTCTCGTGAAGCAGGAGAACCACATAAAATCACGTTAATACCTTGTTGAGTGGCAACATTGGCGAGCTCCGCATAGCGTTCAATCAGCCAATCTTTTTCCATTTTGCTGGAGCAAGGGGAAATAATCAGATTGCGTTGGTTTGGTTGAATAAAGGTTTTTGCCTTTTGTTGTGCTGGCAAAGAAAGGTTTAATTGCCAATGAGGGGTAAATTTTGCTACGCCAATTTTTTCGGCAAATGCCATAAAACCGTCTAACACATGAGGATTTTCAGGATCATTCACTCGTTGATTAACAAAAAAACATTGTCCCTCTCTTGAGCGCTTTTTACCAAAACCGATTTTATATTTGGCTTTAATACCTAAAGATAAAATAGATGCACGGAAAGCGGTTTGCATATTTAATAACGCATCAAATGATTGATTTTTCAACTGTTTCCATAAAGCAAAAACGCCTCGCCAACCTGTTTTTTTATCAAATATAACTAAATCAATAGGCGGATTTTCAGGCATGACTTGCGATAATAACCCATACTCCACCTTTCCCACAATCCAAGTGATTTGACAAGCAGGATAAAAACGAGCAATTTCTTGTACCACGGCTAAAGCATGCGTAATATCACCAATAGCGGAAAGGCGTAGAACGCATAGGGATTTTGGCGGATTTTGGGGATTAAACAAAGGCATAAATTATCCTCATTCCTCCCCCTCTCCCTCTGGGAGAGGGTTGGGGTGAGGGTAAAATGATGTTTAAATAAACCCTCACCCTAGCCCTCTCCCAGAGGGAGAGGGAATAGTGTTGAGGGGAATTGGAAATAATACTATTTTAAAGTAGAATGATGCGAACGCCAACAAGGAATATAAAATGATTGAACGACAAGATCAAAATTGCTTTTTTTTATTAGCGAATGACAGTTATGCTGAACTCGATTATCGTCAATTTTTTAGTCCAGATTACTGGTTAAAAAAAGAGCGAGTTTCAGGCACCGCCAAAGGACGTGGCACCACTTACTTTTTACAAACCGAAGATTTATTCGGTGTGAATGTGAGCTTACGCCATTATTATCGTGGCGGATTATGGGGCAAAATTATTCGAGATCGCTACCGTTTTACCACACTTTTACAAACACGCAGTTTTGCCGAATTACGTTTGTTGCAAAAATTATACTTGGCTGGTTTACCTGTGCCGAAGCCGATTATGGCGGTCGTTGAAAAAGGCAAGTTAGGTATTTGTTATCGTGCTGATATTTTGATGGAAAAGATCGAAAATGCTCAAGATTTAACCGCACTTTTACAGCATCAAACCTTGCCCTCAGAAATTTGGCAACAGATTGGCGGCTTAATTCGCCAGTTGCACGATTTACAAATTTGCCATACGGATTTAAATGCCCATAATATTTTGCTCCAACAGACAGAAACAGGGCAAAAATGTTGGTTGTTAGATTTTGATAAGTGCGGTGAAAAATCAGGGGATTTTTGGAAACAAGGCAATCTTGAACGATTACAGCGTTCTTTTCATAAGGAAATTGAACGTATGAAAATTCAATTTAGTACGCAAAATTGGCAAGATTTATTAAGCGGTTATCACAATCGCCAGATTTAATGATAGAATACCGCAAATTTTTTTGAATAGATAAAATAATTAGGAATACCAATGCGTACAAGTCAATATTTATTTTCAACGCTAAAAGAAACCCCGAATGATGCTCAAGTGGTGAGCCATCAGTTAATGCTAAGAGCAGGTATGATTCGCCCAATGGCATCTGGCTTATATAACTGGTTGCCAACAGGTGTTAAGGTATTGAAGAAAGTTGAAAATATTATTCGTGAAGAAATGAACAAAGGTGGTGCCATTGAAGTGCTAATGCCTGTGGTGCAACCTGCCGAACTTTGGCAGGAATCAGGGCGTTGGAATGATTATGGTGCGGAGTTATTGCGTTTTACCGATCGTGGTAAACGTGATTTTGTGTTAGGACCTACTCACGAAGAAGTGATCACCGATTTAGTTCGCCGTGAAATCAGTTCTTACAAACAGTTACCGTTGAATTTATATCAAATTCAAACCAAATTCCGTGACGAAGTTCGTCCACGTTTTGGCGTAATGCGTTCCCGTGAATTTGTGATGAAAGACGCTTATTCTTTCCACACCACGAAAGAAAGTTTACAACAAACTTATGATGTGATGTATCAGGTTTATAGCAATATTTTCAATCGGCTAAATCTGGATTTCCGTGCAGTACAAGCGGATACAGGTTCAATCGGTGGTTCCGCATCACATGAGTTTCAAGTGCTGGCTCAAAGCGGTGAAGATGATGTGGTATTTTCTACCGAAAGTGATTTTGCCGCCAATATTGAATTAGCGGAAGCGGTGGCGGTAGGTGAACGCCAACAACCAACCAAAGCTATGGAATTAGTAGATACGCCAAATGCGAAAACCATTAATGAGTTAGTAGAACAGTTTAATCTGCCGATTGAGAAAACCGCCAAAACCTTGATTGTAAAAGGGGCTACAGAAGAACAGCCGTTAATCGCCTTAATTTTACGTGGCGATCATGAATTAAATGAAGTTAAAGCTCAAAAACACCCGTTAGTCGCTGATCCATTAGAATTTGCCGATGAAGCAACAATTAAAGCCAAAATTGGGGCAGGTGTGGGTTCACTAGGTGTGGTGAATTTACCGATTCCAGCGGTGATTGATCGCTCCGTGGCATTAATGTCTGATTTTACGGTGGGCGCGAATATTGACGGCAAACATTATTTCAATGTGAACTGGGAACGGGACGTGGTTGTGCCTGAGATTTTTGATTTGCGTAACGTCGTCGAGGGTGATCCAAGCCCAGATGGAAAAGGCACGTTGCAAATTAAACGGGGCATTGAGGTGGGGCATATTTTCCAACTGGGGACGAAATATTCCGAAGCCATGAAAGCCACCGTGCAAGGCGAAGACGGCAAACCATTGGTGATGACCATGGGTTGTTACGGTGTTGGTGTCACCCGTGTGGTCGCTGCGGCTATTGAACAACATCATGATGAGCGTGGGATTATTTGGTCAAGCGATGAAATTGCCCCATTCACGGTGGCGATTGTGCCAATGAATATGCACAAATCCGACACAGTGCAACAATTCTCCGAAGATTTATACCGCACTTTACAATCGCAAGGTGTCGATGTGATTTTTGACGATCGCAAAGAACGCCCTGGCGTCATGTTTGCAGATATGGAGTTAATCGGTGTACCGCACATGGTCGTGATTGGTGAGAAAAATCTAGCGAATGGCGAAATTGAATATAAAAACCGCCGTACGGGTGAAAAACAGATGATTGCCAAAGATCAGTTATTGGATTTTTTGCGTGCAAATGTAAACGCTTAATTTATAGATTGGGGCATAGATTATGCCCCTGTATTTTTTATGCCATAGAATGTAATTCAAACCAACTTTCTAAAATTAAACAAGCCGAAATACCATCTACTTTGCCTTTATCTAAAGCTCTAAAACCGCCACGTTGAAAAATTTCTGCTCTAGCGTCCACGGTGGTAAGGCGTTCATCTTGTAATTCCACAGGTAAACCAAAACGCCCGTGTAAACGGTTGGCAAATTTTTTGGCTCGTAAGGTGAGAGCCTGTTCGGTGCCATCCATATTGAGTGGTAAACCGACCACAAGGCGATCGGGTTGCCATTCTTTGAGTAATTTTTCAATAGCGTCCCAATTTGGAATACCATCTTGTGCTTTAAAGGCGGTCAAGGCTTGTGCCGTGCCAGTAATAGATTGTCCCACCGCACAACCGATACTTTTGGTGCCAAAATCAAAGGCGAGAACAGTGATCCCCATTAGCAATATCCTGCCTTACCACTTAAATTATGGCTATCAATCCCCAATAATTTTAGCGATTCTGTCCAACGATCTTGATAAGCTACATCAAAAATAATCCGCTCATCTGCTGGCATAACTAACCACATATTTTGAGCGATTTCTTGCTCTAGCTGACCGTTCACCCAGCTGGCACAGCCTAAGCCAACCAAATATTTTTCAGGGGCATTTGGTGTACCGAAAGTATCAATTACATCGGCTGAGGTAGTAAGTTGTAAACGGTCACTAATTTTATAACTATGTAGAAAAGATTGTACTGTTGGGGTGTGTAAAATAAAACCACGCTCAATACTAACAGGTCCACCAGCCACCACATAATCCTGTGGATAAACTTTGTCATCAGACATCATAAAACGCAATTTTGCCACCATTTCGGTAAGGCTTAAATCTGTTGGTTGATTTAAGACTAATCCCATGGCACCTTTGTCATTATGTTCACACATAAAAATCACCGCACGATGAAAATAATCATCGTCCATGGTAGGCATTGCGATTAATAAGTGATTTTGCAAATTCATGGTAATTTATGTTCTCGTTTGATTTTAATTAATAGGGCATTGCAACATTGCTCAAGTAATTGATAGGTTTCATCAAAACGTCCAGTATACCAAGGATCAGGAATATGATCATAAGCTAAATCAGGACAAAGGCTGGCGATAGCAAAAATATTTTGTTGTTTACCAAATAAGCGGTGTAAATCGTATAAATTATGGTTATCCATGGCGATGATATAATCAAAATTCTCTCGATCTTTTAACCGCACTTTGCGACTGACAAAATCATGACTTTTAATCCTTAAGCGATCTAATACATCGGCGGTTCCACAGTGCATATCATCACCATCATTTTCGCCTGATGTACCAGCACTATCCGTTTCAATAAAATCGGATAAACCTGCTTTTTGAATTTTATCTCGCATTAAATATTCAGCCATAGGGGAACGGCAAATATTGCCAAGACATACAAAGAGAATTTTGATTTTTTGCATATTTTCTTATGTTTTTGTTAATTAAGTTATAGGGTTAATTTGGGGATTGCTCGCAAATTTTCAATGTGGCTTTAATCAACTCCAACGCAATCGTCCCTTGTGGTGGTAATTCAGGCATGGGTTCATTATATTTGAACCATCTGGCATCCACAATTTCAGCTTCTTGCAACTGAATTTCGCCACTGTCATAATCTGCTAAAAAGCCGACCATTTGGGAATTGGGAAACGCCCACGGCTGACTGCCGAAGTAGCGGATATTTTTCACTTTAATCCCTGTTTCTTCAAACACTTCACGCTCTACAGTTTGCTCAAAGGTTTCGCCTACTTCCACAAAACCTGCCAGCGTGGTATATAATCCAGCACTCCCATCGCTACGGATATGGCGTTGATGGCATGCCAGTAAAATCTCATCATGACGGCGAACGGCAACAATAATAGACGGACAAATCACGGGATAGGCTCGATAATGACAAGCAGCATTTTGGCACTGCACCGCCCATTCATCGCAAGTGACTGCGGTTTTTTCACCGCACTTTCCGCAAAATTGATGGGTTTTAAAGAAATGATTGAGTTCAATGCCACGATTGAGCAAATAAAATTGTGTTTTAGGTAAACCTAATAAAGCACGTAAAGTTGTCCATTCTCGTTGTTCATTTGCCGTGTTTTTATTGGTCGTTTCTTCTTGCACCAAATACAGTGGTGCATTATGCCATTCGCCGATTTGGGTGGCTTGCTTACCGATTAAGCCTAATTGTTCCGCACTGCCAAAAGGCAATTCATGGTTGGGGAAATAAATTTGTTGGGCTTGGTGAATTAACCAGTAGCCCGTTTCATTGCTGATCGTTTTCATTAGTGTGCTTCGTCCCAGTTATCGCCTACACCCACATCCACAATTAATGGCACGCTTAATTGAGCCGCATTTTCCATTTCGGTTTTAATCAGTTGGCTAAATTCTTCGATTTTTTCCGACCGCACTTCAAATACCAATTCATCGTGAACTTGCATAATCATCACAATATCTGGATTATTTTGAATTTTGTTATCTAAGGCGATCATGGCTTTTTTAATAATATCCGCCGCCGTCCCTTGCATTGGTGCATTAATTGCCACACGCTCCGCCCCTTTTCTTCGCATGGTGTTGCTGGAATGAATGTCAGGCAAATATAAACGGCGACCGAATAGGGTTTCCACATAGCCTTGAGCTTTTGCCTTGGCTTGAATATCCGTCATAAAGGTTTGTACATTTGGGTAGCGTTGGAAATACAAATCGATATATTTTTGTGCTTCACCCCGAGCAATACCGAGCTGACGAGCAAGACCAAACGCTGACATGCCATAAATCAAACCAAAGTTAATCGCTTTGGCACTACGCCGTTGTTCACTGCTAACATTGTCTAGTGGCAAGCCAAAAATTTCCGCTGCGGTAGCACGGTGAATATCCTTGCCTTGTTGGAAAGCATTAGTTAAACCGTGATCGCCCGATAAATGTGCCATAATGCGTAATTCAATTTGTGAATAATCCGCTGCCACGATTTTAAAGCCCTCTCTGGCAATAAAGGCTTGGCGAATTTTACGCCCTTCTTCATTGCGGATAGGAATATTCTGTAAATTGGGATCGCTGGATGAAAGCCGTCCTGTGCTGGTTACTGCCTGATGATAAGAGGTATGCACTCGCCCTGTTTTGGGGTTAATCATCAAAGGTAATTTATCGGTGTAAGTGGATTTTAACTTGGCTAAACCACGATGTTCAATCAGCAATTTTGGCACAATATGCCCTTGTTGAGCTAACGCTTCCAACGCCTCTTCATTGGTGGATGGCGAGCCTTTCGGGGTTTTGGCAATGACTGGCAAAGCGAGCTTTTCAAACAGAATTTCTTGTAATTGCTTGGTGGATGCTAAATTAAAGGTTTCGCCTGCTTCTTGATGCACCTGTTGTTCTAGCTCATTCAATCGCAAGGTAATTTCCGCAGATTGTGTTGCCAACGCTTGCTTATCAATTAACACGCCGTGCCGTTCAATGCGAGAAAGCACCGTGACTAACGGCAATTCAATTTGTTCAAATAACGTAATCAGCTCAGGTGTCGCCTGTAATTCTTGCCATAAGGTTTGATGCAATTTCATGGTAACATCGGCATCTTCTGCCGCATATTCGGTGGCTTTATCTAACTCAATCTGATTAAAGGTGAGTTGGTTTTTGCCTTTGCCCGCTAAGGTTTCAAACGCAATGGTTTGATGTCCGAGATAACGTTCGGCTAAATCGTCCATATTATGTCGCCCTGTACTGTTTAACACATAGCTTTCTAACATGGTATCAAATTGCACCCCTTGCACGGCAATGCCATGGTTAGCAAAAATTGTTAAATCATATTTAATATTTTGTCCGATTTTTTTGATGTTAGCGTTCTCTAACAAGGGTTTTAATTGGTTTAAACAATATTGTTTATCTAATTGATTTTCAATTAATTTCCATTGCATTTCAGGGCTTTCGGCATCGGCGAATAAATCCCCTTGTCCATTCTCATGATGCACAGCCACTTGCTTACAATGTCCTAAGGGAATATAACAGGCTTTGCCATTTTCCAATCCAAAGGAAATACCGACTAATTCCGCTTGCATGGCATCAAGGGCGTTAGTTTCGGTATCCACCGCCACTAATTTGGCTTGCTCAATTTGTTTAATCCACTGATTTAACTGTGTTTCTGTCGTGATCGTTTCATATAAAGTGCGGTCAATTTTTACTAAATTTTTCACCGCACTTTGCTCAATTTTTTCTTCTTTGGCAATATTAGCGGTTGCCTGATAAGGATTAATCTTTACCGTTTGCTCTGTTGGATTCGTCACGGAACTTTCGCCGTTCAATACTTCATTTAACCAACGTTTAAATTCATATCGCCCAAAATATTCAGCAAGTTGATCGTTATTCGCTGTACCGATTTGGAGTTGATCATGGCTCACTTCTAATGGGACATCGGTTTTAATGGTGGCTAACACATAGGACAGATCCGCATCTGCCTTGGCAGATAACAATTTTTCGCCTAATTTTTTCGCACCACGAATCGGCAAATCGGCAACTTTATTGAGATTAGCATAAATTTCCGTCATTGACCCAATCCCTTGTAACAAGCCCAATGCGGTTTTTTCACCCACGCCAGCGACACCAGGAATATTATCCGAGCTATCGCCCATTAATGCCAAATAATCAATAATCAATTCAGGTGGAATCCCATATTTTTCTATCACACCAGCACGATCTAACAGACTATTATTCATGGTATTAATCAGCATAATATGCTGATTAACCAGCTGTGCCATATCCTTATCGCCCGTAGAAATGAGCACATTTTTCCCCACACTTGCCGCCTGCATGGCAAGCGTACCGATCACATCATCAGCTTCCACGCCTCCAATGGACAATAACGGAATGCCTAATGCCCGAATCATCTGATGTAACGGTTCAATCTGCGACCGCAATTCATCAGGCATCGGTGGGCGATGGGATTTATATTGCTCAAACAGTTCATCACGAAAGGTTTTGCCCTTAGCATCAAACACCACCGCAATATGGCTTGGTTGCACTTGCGAAATCAGGCTTTTGATCATATTCAACACACCATACATCGCCCCAGTCGGCTCACCTTGCGAATTAGTTAAAGGAGGAAAGGCATGAAAGGCACGATATAAATAAGACGAACCGTCCACGAGGACGAGAGGGTTTGGGGCAATTTGGGTCATAGTATTTCTCGCTAATTTAGTATGACCTTATTATAGCTTAATTTGGCGGAAGAATTGTATTTTATATGTGAAATGGTTATTTTGCTAAAAGAAAAAATCCAATTTTTGAGTCAAGCATTTTGACTTACTAGCTGAAACAGCTAGGCACTGGATTTGTATAATTTGAACATTCGGGCAGTCATGGCTTAGTCGTGCGATATGGCAGACAAATTTACATTTGATGTGATTCAAATCGTACTTTTAGGGCAATTCTCAGATTGGGAAGTTGTGTTACACTTTGGTTTAATAAGCGCTGGAATAATTAGTCGATATAAGATCACTTATAATCTACTAACTTATTTAATTGACTAAAAAGAAAGTGGATTATACCATATCACAATCAGAATAATTGGGTTTGAAATGGTATTGAAAAGTTACTTTAAATAGAATGATTAAAATATGACTAATTATGATTTATGTGATTATAGAATTGAAATAACTCAAGAAATGTTTGAAGCCGCTGTAAGAGAAGTGGAGAGAAGATCTCCAAACCTTAAACCGCATTTCTATTTAGGTTATTTAAGTGAAGAAGCTAGACAAGTTCTTGGTTTTTTAGGGGAGTTTTCTTGTGCAACTTACTTTGGTTATAATTGGAAAGATTATATAAGAAAAGATTACAAACTAGCTGATAAATATGACTTAATTTTTAAAAATAGAGAGGATAGTTCAATTTCTTATCGCATTGATGTTAAGACTGAAACTTTACCTAGTTATGAAATATTAAATAAAGTAATGAATAAACAAATTGATGATGACAAACCTTACGGAAGAAGATTAATTCATCAATATCAATTTGAAAATAATTTATCTAATTATAATTGGATTTTATTTGGATGCTTTTTAAGACCAAAAGAGTCCGAGTTAAGTTGGAATCCTGTCGGTAATTATTGGTACCTTATAGGAGGAATAGAAACAGAAAAAATAAAAGAGAATACAATTACAAGAGAAACGCCATTTGGCAGTTTATACCCTGAACCATGCGTTAATATACGTACATCATTATTACGTCGTCGGAGAAAAAATATGGATGTAATGTTCGGTAAAAAACTACAGATTAATTGCTCTAATCAAACTTTTTATAAATTTTTAGGATATTTAGCTAATCATCCTAATGATATAAATATAGTATATGAAAGAAATTCTGAACAAGGAGCTTGGGGAAATGAATCTCGAATACACTTTAGCAGTGATTTTGTTAGAAACAAGTTTATTCATTTAGGTATTAATGTGACAGCAGGTGTAAGCAACATTGATTCTAGATTAAATTGCAATGAATTGATTGAGTTTTTGTATAAACTCGGCTTTCAGCAGGGAAATACTCAGAATTTAAACGTTATCAGGAATAATATCTCAAATGATTATATTAATGATTTTAATAATGGAGCATTAATGTAATATTCTATGAGCCTATAAGAGCCTATAACAAAATTTGTGTAAATACCTGTTTCTGGAATAATATTCAAAAATAGGTATTTTAATAACAAATTAAATTATAAGCTCCAAAGTGCGGTATTTTCTAACTTATTTTTATCCTAACTATACCCCATCAATCTCAACAGTTCCTTAGTATAATCAATGGCTTCGGTGCGATTTGCTACGCCGATTTTTTGGTATAGATTGCGGATATGGGTTTTAGTGGTGGTTATGGCGACTTGTAATTCTTCTGCAATATGTTCATTGTTATAACCTGAATAAATCAGCCCTAACACTTGCCATTCTCGTTGGGTCAGTGGGCTGATTTTAAGTAATTCAGGGACTTCAGGATTTTTCAATAAACGTTCTACAAATTGCTCGTCAAAATGGGCAAATTTATGCCGATAGTGCTGATTGATACTGCGTAAAATAAATTGTGCTTTATGTTGGGTAAATTCGTCTAATACATTGCTTAATTGCAGGAGTTGACGAATTTGTTGTGCCATAATATCGCCTTCAAGCACAAACGCACTGATAAAATTTGTTTGTTTGGTTAAGCGAAGTGCTTCAAGCAAATCTGTTTGAGCCAGATTTTTTTCATTCTGTAAGAAATACAGACGGTTACGCAATATTAATGCTCGATTTAAATCACTGGTTAAATTGAGTTGCTGGGCGGTTTCAATGATACGATCTAAAATCTGTTTCGCTTGGCTAAATTCACCTAGTGCAATGTACGCTCGGGCAATACTTCGCCATTGTTCTTGGCTAAAATGATTGCGATCAGTGTGGGGTTGTTTACTTTGAATTAACCAGTTTTGCATGGCTTCAAGATTATTATTCATTTGATATAACAATACTTTGGCAGAATCAGCATTGGCTAACCAGTCATCATGATAATCGTGCATACCTTGTAAAATATCTAAGCCTTTAATCAACCGATCAGCGTTATCTAAATCACCACGTACCAGTGAAATTTTGCTTAATAGCGTCACACATTGTAATTTATCAGAGGCTTTATTTAGAATTTGAATGCCTGCATTTGCCATGGCTTCAGCTTTATCAAGATTGTACCATTCCCATAAGATACGCCCTTTTAAGCGGAGCAAAAACTCATACATAGGAATTTTTTGTAGGTGATTTTCTTTCACAAACAGGGTGGCTTTATCCAACATATCATAAGCGGCTTGCAAAAAGCCCTGTGCCATTAAAATTTCTGATTGTTGTAACAGCGACCATAAAATATGATGATAAGTATGGTGATGACGTGCCATTTTTTCAGTGTGTTGTTGGATTTTTAAGGCTTGCTCCAGATTACCATAACAATGATGTGCTTCACCGATAATAGAGTTTGCCACAATTTGTGCGTAATAGGCGTTTTCAAGTAAATCGGCTTGTGCTTTTGATGCAAGGGATAACGCCGTATCTTCATTGCCGTCATTAATGGCGACCTGTGCCAATAATACATCAAATTCCGCCTGATTTTCTTTGCTTAATTGTATGTTATTTTGCTGTAATGCTTGTTTAAATTGGCTAAAAATACCGATTACTTCATTATGTCGATGTTGACTTTGTGCCAGCCATGCCTTGAGTAAGACTAAATTGGGCTGTTGCATAAATTCGTCTTCATTTAGGCATTGTAAACTTTCTTCCAATAATTGCAGTTCACCATGATGAAATAAATCCCAAGCATGTTGATTTAGAATGGATAACAAAATGGAACGATTTTCTAATTGCATCGCATGATATAAGGCTTCGGTGATATAACCCAATTTTAACCATGCTTCTGCTGCCCGTTGATGAAGATCTTGCAATTCTTCGCCTAATTCGGTTTGGCAACATTGCCATAAAAACGTGGCAAATAAAGGGTGAAAACGCCACCAGTTATCTTCGGAATCCATTTGATGTAAGAATAAACCTTGTTTTTCTAACTCTTCTAAGGATTTGCGGCTATTGGTTACACCCGTTAAATGTTGTACTAATGCTTCATTCATGGAACGCAGCACGGAACATTGGAGCAAAAATTTGCGAGCTGTCTGATCGAGCTTATTTAGCACTTCATCATTTAAATATTCATTGATATGGGAATTATTTAACTTGGCTAACCGTTTGGCAGCGTCCTGTAATGAGGTGTTTTGTTGCTTAACGGATAGGCTAATTAATTGTAAGGCGGTCGGCCAACCTTCTACTTCATCGCAAAGTGCGGTGATTTCTGGTTCAATTAATTCTGCATCAAGACGAGATTGGAAAAAAGCAATACTTTCTTGATGATTAAAAGGTAATTGACCCGCATCAATTTCTAATAATTGTTCTTGCACTCTCAAATTGGCAATGCCTAACGGTGGCACGGAGCGAGAAAGCAAAATCAATGTCATATTATCGGACTGATGACGAATCCAATATTTTAATGCTTCGTGAATATCTTCATTTTCAATTAAATGATAGTCATCTATAATCAAATAGAAATGCCCTTTTAAGCCAGCAATCTTAATTAACAGCTGATCGAATAAGGTAAATAAGCTGGCTTGATGATTAAATTGCCCATCTTCTATTATGGGCTGTTCTGCATTAATCGCTTGGCTAAGAGCTGCACAAAAATAGGTGGCAAAACGTTCGGGATTATTGTCACTTTCATCTAGCGAATACCAACCCACATTTTTGGGTTGTTGTGAATTAATCCACTGAGAAATTAACGTGGTTTTACCATAACCCGCAGGTGCATTAATCAGCACCAAAGGATATTCACAGGCTTTATCTAATAATTGTATTAAACGCTCTCGAATCACGCTATTTTGTAAGCGGTAAGAACAAATCAGTTTTGATGGAATGAGCATATATTTAAGGTATCCAGTTGGTGTAGGAGAATACGGTTTCTCTACTTCTTTATAGTCATACTACGAAGATTATAGCAAGGATGATTTATTTTTACATTGATCCAAGATAATGAAACATAGAGATTTAATAAAAATTTATGGAGTTGCTATGTTACAAAACCAATTTACTCAGGCATCATTTGATACTGTCGTGCAAAAATACTGCCGTTATTTTGATGTGGACGGTGCCGAACAGTTTTCTTTGAGCCAATGGTATCAAGTGTTAGCCGAAGGAAGCCTTGCTTTAGCTTATGCCAAACCAGCACAAAAAAAGGCGGATACTCGCCACGTCAATTATCTTTCTATGGAGTTTCTTATCGGGCGATTAACCGGCAATAACCTGATGAATTTAGGTTATTACCAGCAAGCCAAAGCCTATTTAGCCAACTATGGAGTAGAAATCGTTGATGTGTTAGAACAAGAGCGTGATCCTGCATTGGGGAATGGTGGTTTAGGTCGATTAGCTGCCTGTTTCTTAGATTCCATGGCAAGCCTTGGACAACCTGCCACAGGCTATGGTTTGCATTACCAGTACGGTTTATTCAAACAAACCTTTGAAAACGGCGTACAAAAAGAAAGTGCAGATTTTTGGGGACGCAATGATTACCCGTGGCAAAGCCACAATCCAGCCAAAACCCAATTAGTGGGATTTGGGGGCAAAATTCAGTGCATTAAAGATGATAAATACGAATGGCAACCTGCATTGACCATTCAAGGTAAAGCCTATGATCTGCCTGTGGTGGGTTATCAAAATGATGTCGTGCAGCCTTTACGTTTATGGCAAGCGGATAACGATCAAACCTTTAGCTTTGAGAAATTTAATGACGGTAAATTCTTGCTTGCGGACAAAGAAATCGTTAATGCGGCTGCCTTAACCCAAGTGTTATACCCGAATGACAACCATAAAGCAGGGCAAAAACTCCGCTTAATGCAACAGTATTTCCACTGTGCTTGTTCAGTGGCGGATATTTTAGCTCGTCATTTGGCACAGGGTCATCGCCTACAAGACTTTGCTAAATATCAAGTGATTCAATTAAATGATACCCACCCAACTCTGGCTATTCCAGAATTAATGCGAGTGTTATTAGATGACTATAATTTAAGCTGGGATCAGGCTTGGGAAATTTGTTCAAACACCTTTGCTTACACCAACCACACCTTATTACCCGAAGCCTTGGAACAATGGGATCAACGCCTATTTAAACAGTTATTACCACGTCATTTCCAGATTGTGGATAAAATCAATCGTTTATTCCAGCAAAAAGTGCGGTCAGAATTTGGTGAAAATCCACAAGTTTGGGAAAAATTGGCGATTTTATTTGATTATCGGGTTCGCATGGCAAATCTTTGTGTGGTCACTTGCTTTAAAGTCAATGGAGTGGCTCAAATTCATTCAGATTTATTGGTGACGGATTTATTCCCTGAATATCATAAAATCTTCCCAACCAAATTCTGTAATGTGACCAATGGTATCACGCCACGCCGCTGGATTCGTCAAGCTAATCCAAAATTAAGTGATTTATTAGATCGCACTTTACAAACCGATTGGACTAAAAATCTTGAACAATTACAGGGTGTTGAGAAATATGTGGCAGATAGCGGTTTCCGTACCGAATATCGCCAAATTAAACAACATAACAAAGCGATATTGAGTGCGGAAATTAAACAGACCCTTGGTTTAAGCGTAAATGAAGATGCCATTTTTGATGTGCAAATTAAACGTTTCCACGAATACAAACGCCAACATTTGAATTTACTCAATATTATTGCGACTTATCAACAGCTGAAAGACAATCCAAATATGCCGTTCACGCCACGTTTATTTGTCTTCTCAGGCAAAGCGGCACCAGGCTATTATTTGGCGAAGAATATTATTCATGCCATTAATAACGTGGCACAAGTGATTAATCATGATAAGCAAATGAAAGATAAATTACAGGTCGCATTTTTGCCAGATTATCGCGTCAGTCTGGCGGAAAAAATTATTCCCGCCGCCGATGTGTCGGAACAAATTTCCATGGCAGGTAAAGAAGCCTCAGGGACGGGCAACATGAAACTCGCCTTAAATGGGGCATTAACCCTTGGTACATTGGACGGTGCTAATGTGGAAATCGCCCAGATGGTCGGTACAGAAAATATTTTCCTGTTCGGTCATACGGTAGAAAGTGTCCGCGAACTGTTGGCACAAGGTTATGACCCAAAAGCCTATTATCAACAAAATCCCGTGTTAAAAAGTGCGGTGGATTTTTTAACCAAAGGGGCGGTGTGCCAAGGCAATAAGGCGATGTTCAAATTGATGATCGACAGCTTAATAGAACGTGATCCGTTCTTAGTGTTGGCGGATTTTGATAGCTATATGGTAGCTCAACAACGCATTGGACAGGCTTATTTAGACAGGGAAGCATGGTTACACAGTTGTATTTTGAATACGGCTCGGCTTGGTATGTTCAGTTCTGACCGTTCCATTCGAGATTATCAACAACGTATTTGGTTGAAATAACAACGTTTTCCCCTGTTACAGCAGGGGAAAATAAGGGGAATATGATGACAACAATATTGAATAAACAATGCCAACAAGCGGGTATTTTGCCGTATTTTTTTGATGAAAGGGGATTAAAAATTCCCCCTAAAACGGAAGTAAAAAAGCGGTTACTCAAAGCGTTTGAAAATAATTTCTCGCAACATTCATTGTTGCCAACGGTGAAAATATTTCGCCAAAAAACACCGCACTTTTTCCCATTAAATACCACCAATCAACGTGAACACATACAGGGAAAATGGCAGCTTTGGTTAGAAAACCAGACTGAACCTTTGCAAGGGAAAATCAAACGCAATGCGATTCCGTTACCACAAAATTTACCACTGGGCTATCATCAATTACAATTAACCGTAGGCAAACAACAATGGCAATGCGTGCTGATTATCGCCCCTGAACGTTGTTATCAGCCGATTGAACTGCTGGAACACAAAAAATTATGGGGAACCTTTTTACAGCTTTATACCTTAAAATCAGCAACCAACTGGGGGATCGGCGATTTTGGTGATCTAAAACAATTTATCCAACAGCTCGAGCCTTATCAAGCAGATTTTTTAGGCTTGAATCCGATTCATGCACTCTTCCCTGCCAATCCTGAATCTGCCAGTCCTTACAGCCCATCTTCACGCCGTTGGTTAAATATTGCTTATATTGACATCGGAAGCATTGTGGAATTTCAACAAAGCCAAGCAGCACAAGCGTGGTTTAACTCCGATGAAATTCAACAAAAATTAACCGCACTTCGAGCCACAGATTGGATTAACTATGCGGATGTTATTCCGTTAAAATTAACAGGATTACGTTTTGCCTTTCAGCAAGCGGATAAAGAAAATCCTACTTTCATTGAGTTCTTACAACAAGGCGGTGAAAGTCTGCAAGTACAAGCAACCTTTGATGCGTTACACGCCCATTTGAGCCAGCACTTTTCTGAACAATGGGGTTGGGATTTTTGGGCGAAAGAGTATCAAGATTTTAACTCGCCAGCCGTGCAACAATTCCGCCAACAACATCAACAGGATATTTTGTTTTACAGTTGGTTACAATTTATTGCGGATCAGCAACTGGCAGAATGTGATGCTTTGTGTAAAGCACAAGCGATGCCAATCGGTTTATACCGTGATTTAGCCGTCGGCGTAACGGGCAATGGGGCAGAAACTTGGAATAATAAAACCTTATTTTGCCTAAATGCTTCTGTCGGTGCGCCACCCGATGTACTTGGACCACAAGGGCAAAATTGGGGATTAACGCCATTCAATCCACACATTTTGCAACAACAAGCCTATCGTCCGTTTATTGAATTAGTCAGATCTAATATGCAACACTGCGGTGCGTTACGCCTTGATCATATTATGTCTTTATTGCGTTTATGGTGGATTCCGAAAGGGGATAGTGCGGTCAACGGGGCTTATATCCGTTATCCAGTGGACGACTTAATTGCGATTCTGGCACTTGAAAGCCAGCGTCATCAATGCACTATCATTGGAGAAGATTTAGGTACTGTGCCAAAAGAAATTGTCAGTAAATTACGCAATGCTGGCATTCTCTCTTACAAAATCTTTTATTTTGAATTTGGCCAACAAGGACAAAGCCGAGATTTACAACAGTATCCTTATCAAGCCATGACAACCCTCAGTACCCACGATTTACCCACCATTAACGGTTATTGGCGTGGTTATGATTTTGAGTTGGGGAAACAGTTTGGCGTTTATCCAAACCCTAAAATCTTGAGCATTTTGCAACAAGACAGAGTGCGAGCAAAACATAAAATCTTAGATCGTTTGCAACAAGCTGGGATAGACATTGAACAAGGGATTGATGAAACCCTTGATTCTCCAGTCAACAAAACATTCAATCATCAATTACAACGCTATGTGGCTAAGGTAAGCAGTGCATTATTTGGTTTACAACCCGAAGATTGGTTAGATATGACCGAACCTGTTAATATCCCCGGCACCAGTACGCAGTACGCTAATTGGCGGCGGAAATTAACTAAAAATATTGATGCGATTTTTGCCGATCGGGAAATTCAGGCGTTGTTGATTGGGGTGAAAGAGCAGCGGTTGGATAATGCGTAAACGAATAAAGATTGACAATAATGGGGTTAATGCCCATAAATTTCTCGGTATTATGTCGCACTGCCAAAAAATTTATCCCCTGTTTGTTCGGGGGATTTTTATGGGCGAAAAATACGTTTACTTAGGTGTCTATACCAAAATTTCTATTTACATTCCTTTTATTTTCTATATAATTCCGAATCGAAACTAATCATGACTAAAGTCTAATGAAACGAAACTTTAACCAACGCAATACTCAACAACGTCGTCAACAGATTATGCAACTGTTACAACAACAGGGCGAGATCACGGTTGAGCAATTAGTCCAGCTATTTGACACTTCTGAAGTGACGATTCGTAAAGATCTCACTGCATTAGAAAACAACGGTTTTTTACTTCGCCGTTATGGCGGAGCCATTTTAATGCCACAAGATATTTTTGAACAGGAAGAGTTACTTTCGAAACAAAAGTTAGCCATTGCCAAAATCGCAGCAGAACGCATTCGGGAACATAACCGTATTATCGTGGATAGTGGCAGTACCACAGCGGCATTGATTAAGCAGTTAGACGGTAAGCAAGGCTTAGTGGTAATGACGAACTCTCTTTCGGTTGCAACAGAATTGCGAGCGTTGGAAAATGAGCCGACCTTGTTAATGACCGGTGGCACTTGGGATACCCATTCGGAATCTTTTCAGGGAAAAGTGGCGGAGCAAGTGTTGCGATCTTATGATTTTGATCAACTGTTTATTGGGGCAGATGGCATAGATTTAGAACGTGGCACCACCACTTTTAACGAATTAATTGGATTAAGTCAGGTGATGGCGGATGTCAGCCGTGAAGTGATTGTGATGGTGGAAAGTCAAAAAATTGGCCGAAGAATGCCGAATTTAGAACTGACTTGGGCACAAATTGATGTGTTGATAACCGATAATCAAATTTCAATGCAGGACAAACAATTTATTGAAAACTTAGGCGTACAAGTGATTGTCGCTGAATAATATTTAGAAAAGGAAAAACAACTTATGTGTGGAATCGTCGGTGCAGTCGCACAACGTGATGTGGCAGAAATTTTAGTGGATGGCTTACACCGTTTAGAATATCGGGGTTATGATTCTGCTGGTGTAGCGGTGTTAAGTGCGGATAAAAATATGCAAATTGCTCGCCGAGTGGGGAAAGTGAAATCCCTTGAAGATGCGGTGAACGCCAAGCCATTAGTGGGTGGTACAGGGATTGCGCACACGCGTTGGGCAACTCATGGCGAGCCATCAGAAACCAATGCACACCCCCACCGTTCAGGGCATATTGCCGTGGTGCATAACGGCATTATTGAAAATTATCTTGAATTAAAAGCCCAATTACAGGATCGTGGCTATGCGTTCCAATCGCAAACCGATACCGAAGTGATCGCTCATTTAGTGGAATGGGAATTTCGCACCGCAAAAACCTTGTTAGAGGCTGTCCAAAAAGCGGTGGTACAACTACGTGGAGCCTATGGCACAGTGGTGATGAATGAACAAGATCCAGAACGTTTAATCGTCGCTCGTTCGGGTTCACCGTTGGTGATTGGTTATGGCGTGGGTGAAAATTTCTTGGCCTCTGATCCCTTGGCATTATTAAGCGTGACTCGCCGTTTTGCTTATTTAGAAGAGGGTGACGTTGCCGAAATTACACGCCGTACCGTGAGCATTTTTAATCGTGCTGGTGAACCTGTTGAGCGTGAAATTCACGAGGGTAATTTTGAGGCAGATGCGGCAGATAAAGGGCCATATCGTCACTATATGCAAAAAGAAATTTTTGAACAACCGGTGGCCATTATCAACACATTAGACGGTCGTATTAAAGACGGCAAGGTGGATATTCAATCTATCGCACCGAATGCCGTGGATATTTTATCGCAAGTGCAACACGTGCAAATCGTGGCTTGTGGCACCTCTTACAACGCAGGCATGGTGGCTCGTTATTGGTTTGAGTCTATTGCCGGCGTGAGCTGTGATGTGGAAATTGCGTCCGAATTTCGTTACCGTAAATTTGTTACTCGCCCGAATAGCTTATTAATAACCTTGTCGCAATCCGGTGAAACCGCAGATACTTTAGCCGCACTTCGCCTTGCCAAAGAATCGGGCTATATGGCGGCCATGACTGTGTGTAACGTGGCCAGTTCCTCTTTAGTGCGTGAATCCGATTTTGCTTTTATGACCAAAGCGGGCGTAGAAATTGGTGTGGCCTCCACCAAAGCCTTTACCACTCAATTAACCTGTTTATTATTATTAAACGTGGCCATGGGACGTTTAAATGGTCAGGTGAGCGAAGAACAAGAACATCACATTGTACAGGCTTTACAACGTTTACCTGCTCAAATTGAAAGTGCGTTGGTTTTTGATAAACAAATTGAAAAATTATCCGAGGACTTTGCCGATAAACAACATACCTTATTTTTAGGCCGTGGCGAATATTACCCGATTGCCATGGAATCCGCCTTGAAATTAAAAGAAATTTCCTATATTCACGCCGAGGCCTACGCCGCAGGCGAACTCAAACATGGGCCGTTGGCGTTAATTGACAGCGAAATGCCTGTGGTCGTGGTGGCACCTGAAAATGATTTATTGGAAAAAGTGAAATCCAATATTGAAGAAGTGCGTGCCAGAGGCGGTCAACTTTATGTATTTGCTGACCATGATGCGGGCTTTGAAGAGGCCAGTGGCTTTAAAACCATTGTGTTACCGAAAGTGGATGAAGTGACTGCGCCGATTTTCTACACCGTGCCATTGCAATTATTGTCTTATCATATTGCGATTATTAAAGGCACCGACGTGGATCAACCGAGAAACTTAGCGAAAGCGGTGACGGTGGAGTAAAATCTCTTTAGAATATAAGAATAGGTGCGTTTTTACGCACCTGTTTTTTTCTACTCAATCCCCAATTCCAACCCCATTTCAATCAAAAAGCGTTGTTCGGTTTTTAAATCCTGTTGTACTAACGGATTGCGTGCCAAATAATCAGGTTCAAAATCCAGTTGCCACAAAGTGCGGTGGGTTTTGAGGAAGATTTTTTCGGTTTGTTCCGTGGCTTGGCGTGAGCGGTTAAGCAGAATGGCCAAACGCAATAAACGGATTAACGCCAACACATCTTGTGGTGTGTAGCGAGAAAATTGAGCAACATCATCTAAATGAAAACCATTGATTTGCAAACGCACGAGCGTGGCAAGCAAACGTTGTTGTTCTTTGTCGAAACCGGGCAATTCCATATGGGTGAGAATATAGGCGGAATGTTTTTGCATATTTTTATGATTAATCACAATGCCCACTTCGTGCAACAACGCCGCCCATAATAAGATTTCTTGCATTTCTTCGGCAAACTCACTGGCTTGCCAATCGTGAAAGTGTTGGGCTAATTGCACCGCCGTTTTGCTCACGCGTTCCGCTTGAATGCGGTCAAGATTAAATTGTTCCGCTAGGGATTCGGCGGTACGTTGGCGGATATTTTTTACTTGGAAATTTTTATCCAAACTGTACATCACGCCCTCACGTAAGGCACCATCAGAATAACGCATTTGTTCAATTTGATAAGTGTCGAATACCGCACTCAAAATAGCTAACCCCGGCACGAATACATCAGCTCGTTCTTCGTTTAAGCCAGACAATTTTAAATTATCAAAGTGCGTGGCTTTTAGTGTCCGTTCAATCAGAAAATCTAACCGACCGGCGGTGATAATGCCGTCGGGATCGAGCGTGGCTGTGATCACCTGATGAACGGTTTTAATGGTGCCAGATGAACCGAGGACATATTGCCAACCTAATTGTTGATAAGGTTGAGCGAGATCCTGAATACGGCTTAGGGCAGCTTGGCGAGCATGTTCAAAATTTTCCACGTTGATTTCACCATTAGGAAAAAATTGTTTGGCAAAACTGACACAGCCCATATTGCGGCTCTCGGCTACCATGGGGTCAAAATCTTCGCCAATAATCATTTCTGTGGAACCGCCACCAATATCAATGACCAGTTTACGACCACTTTCAGGCTGGGTATGCGACACGCCAGCGTAAATCATTTTGGCCTCATCTTGGCCTGAAATAATATCAATCGGGTAAGGAAACACCTGTTTGGCTTGGCGTAAAAATTCCGCATTATTCACCGCACTTCGTAGCGTGTAAGTACCCACTACATTCACATTTTCTGCTTGAAAACCCTGTAATCGTTCAGCAAATAAAGCAAGGCAATTCACTCCGCGAGTAATAGCTTCTTGATCTAAAATACCATTTTCATCTAACCCTTTTGCCAACTGCACTTTTTGTTTTAAACGTGACAAAATTTGGATGGATCCGTTAACGATACGTGCCACGATCATGTGGAAACTGTTGGAGCCTAAATCAATGGCGGCAATTTCACGAGCTTGGTGTAAATTGCCCTGCGAAAGTGCGGTGGCTTTGTTGATTAAATTAATTGTATTCATAAATTCATCATAAAAAGGTTAAAATTCAAATTCATACAATACATCAAAGGCCTGATTGACCCCAGATACTGATTGTAAGAAAAGTTGTGGAACTAAACGATAACGCAAGGTGACTTCGGCAAGACCGTCAAATAATCCTACGCCGTATTTAATTTTTAAACGAGGCGTAATGTTACCACTCACAACGACTTTAGAACTGTCACCCACACCAGAAGTGCCTAAGTTTAAATCTTGAATACCGAAGGCTTCTCCAATACCGCCGACTAGCTTACCGCTTTTGGCTAATCCCATGCCGAGCAAGGCCGCCCCAACAGAACCGCTTGAACCGGCATCTCCGCTACTTTCTAATGAGCGACCGGTGATAATATAAGACAAGGCTTGATCTTGCGGCATACTAGGTTCAGAGAATACTACCACATCAGGAGAATCTGCCACACCGGTGACTTTAATCCCAGCGGTGACCTTACTGTCCTCCATCGCTTCAGGATTACGAATGGCCTCAATATTTAATAGCGGTTGTGATGGTAAACCAGAAAAGCTAATTTGCCCTTTACGAATCAGCAGATCTTGCCCAAAGGAGGCATAGCGTCCATTTTTCAGATCCACTTGTCCGTATAAACCTAACTGTCCTTTGTCTTGCTTAACGGATAATTTACCCTCTAAATTACTGTCTAAGCCATAGGCTTTGACATTGACATCCTTGCCAATATTAATCTCTAAATCTGACGTAATCAACATCCCTGATTCCGTGGTGGCGGCCATTTGACGAGATGCTAACACGTCGCCATTTTTCAGTGGATTCGCACTGTCTAAAATCACTTCATCACTGCTGACCGACACCGCACTGTCTGGCAAACTTTCCACCGCAATTCTGGCCCATGGAATATCCACATTGCCACTTAAGGCTAATAATTTCGGATTGGCTTTCACGGTCACGTTCGGACTCACTCGCACTTTGGCCATGGACGGAATATTCACCAAGAATTTATCTGCTTGGGCATGCACTTGAGCGTTCCATTGTTCAAGGGTTTTCCAATCTGCCTCACCATCGATATTTAAACGGCTGTCGGCGGTTTGAATATCGCCTTGCAGCGTAGAGCGGTTGCCCAAGAAATTTAACGCCACAGCACCGCCAGTGATTTCCACTGGAGAAGATTTGAGTTTGGCTTTTAACTGATTAATATTAAAGGCACCATTTAACAGCGGTGCATTTAAATCCCCTGCAAAGGTTAAGTTTGATGTAATGCCACCTGAGATTTTTTCACTACTGGATAATAATTGGTTCGCCAAATTCAGATTCACGCCGTCAATCTTCAAGGCACCGGATAATTTGCGTGCTTTGACAATATCCTTAATGTTCACATCTGCATTAATGCGACCGTTATTTTGAATCTGAATATCGGATTTCACCGCCAAATTATCGTTATCTAATTGAGCGTTTAACGCTAATTTTGGAATCGCTAATTTAAAGGTGCGGTAGTCTATTTTTTGTGCCACCGCCACGCCGTCGCCATTGACGGTGACATCAAGTTTAAGCGGTTTATTTTCATTCCACGCAAAGGTACCAGTACTGCGTAAGGTACCTTGTAATAAGCCATTTTGCTCGGCTAATTTATTGACCAAGGCTAAATTGAACCGTTTTAACTCAAAAGGAATTTCCCCATTTTTGCCGGCTTTAAAGGATAGAGGAAAACACAAATCAATGTCCGTATGTTTCCAACAGTGGCTCGAAATGGTAGCAAGCGTTTGTTTATTATCAAAGCTAATATCAATATTTTGGCTATTTTTCACCTCACCGATTGGTGAATTTACCGCAACTTGGCTTAAGGTGCCTTTCCACACTTGCGAACTGCGGTCAAAACTGCCGGATAAATTTAAGCCTCCAGCCACCGGTTCACCACTGGAGCGTAATTGTAATTGGTGAGATTTTTCATTGCCTGATGCGGTTAATTTCGCTTGATTCAATTTAATCTCGCCTTGGCTTAATCCGCTTAATTCCACATTTAAATCGCCTTGAATTTGTTGTTCCGTGCTGACGTTACCTTTGGCACTGACTTTGGCAATTTTTAACTGTTGAAATTGAATATGACTGCCGACTAAATCGAGATCTAAATTCGGTTCGGTGATTTTGCCTTTAATATGGGCTTTGCCTATTAATGCAGCGGATAAATCAGGCAACAGTCCTTTTAAGTTGGGAGCGTTAATGTCTAACGCAAAATCCGATTGTTCGGTTAATTTACCCTTGGCCACAATATGGTTGACGCCATAATTTAAGCTAATTTGTGATGTGTTTAACAAGACCTGATTATCTGACGTCAAACTGCCTTTTAGGCTGAGTGGATTTTTCGACAGCGAACCTTGAATATTTAATTCAGGTACGGCGATTGCCCATTGATTGCCTTTCACTTGTCCTGAATGCGTGAGTTTACCCGATAATACCGCTGGGAATGCAGACAAATAGGCCCCCAGATTAATTTTGCTTAAATCCGTATCCGCTTGCCATTCCACGCCGTCTTGCCAGTTTAATTTTCCGTCCAAAGTGAGTGAACCGTCTAACGCATTGACCTGTAATTTCTCAATGTCCGTGTGTGAAATGCCACCGCTGGCTTGTAACGCCAGATCCGTTGACGGTGCGGACATGCCTTTGATTTGGCCATTTAACGCTAACTGATAATCAAGCAAATTACCGCTCACATTTAGCGTAGTATTTTGCACCTTAAGCGGATCGCTTGTTTGGCTAAACGGATAATCAAATTCAGCCACATTTAAGGTGAGATTTAACGGTGTTTTTTCCTGATTAAGTTGGACATCCGCATTGAGCGTGGCCTTGGCGACACCTTGCGTGGTCAGAGAAAGTGCGGTGGTCTTTTTCAGATTTCCGCTGACAGACAGATCCACCACGGATTTTGGCAATAAAATCTCATCGCCTTGTTTAAAGGTATCCAAATCAGAATGCAAGGTTAAATTCAGTGGCATGTCTTGATCCAACTGCATATTGCCTTGTGCTTGGATATTACCTACCGAACTGTCAATGTGTAACGTTTGTAATGCCACATTTGAACCAGTAGCATCCGCTTGCACTTGTACGCTTGGCACATCAATTTGTTGCACTAACTTGCCATCAGTGAATTGTTGATATTGCCAGTTTTTGCCTGAAATATCAGGAACGTGCATATCAAAAGGCAAAATAATTTCATTCAGATTCGCCAATAATGCGGGGGTTAAACTTTGCTCGATTTGTTGCCAGTTGATCGGCTCACTTGGGCTTTTTTCGGCTTGAATCTGGGCTTGTTTGTCTTTTTCTGCTTGCTCTTTGGTATTGCTAGTCAGAATATAGGCAACATCATTAATCTGTGTCGGTTCAAGGGTTAAACCATTTTCATTGTTTAAAAACACCGCACTTTTGAATTTGCCAAGATGAATCTGATTATGATCAATGCCTAACGCCAGATTATCCACTTCCACATTTTTCACGGCGACCGAAACTGGCAAAGTGATTCGCCGCATTTCACTTTGTTCTTTTTCTTCTTCCGGTTCAGACGGTGGCAATTTACTGGTATCAATCTGAATGGCCGGCTGTTGTAGATGTAAATTCTCAATGCAAATATCCGCTTTTAGTAAGCAACCAAAATCAAATTTGAGTTCGGCCTGAGCAATATTGGTAGCCACGCCGGCGGATTGAAATTCCACATTTTTTAACACTAAGCCATTCTGCAATTTGCCTTGCACTTCGCCAATGGTTAAACCATCTACATATTTGTCCGCTAAACCGACAGCCCATTGGGTACCACTTTCGGTGCCCATAATGCCAGCCACGCCCACGCCAGCTAAGCCAGCGATACCGGCAAGTACGCCAGTCGCCACCAAACTGCGGTGTAAAATTTTGCTTTTTTTGCCCTTTGTGGTTGGGCTAGATTGCGGTGTATTTTCTGGTTGTTTAACTGAGTCTGTCATCCTTAAATCTCCGCCCCTAATCCGATGTAAAATTGAATATTTTTGCTATCGTCCTTATCTCGTACTGGCGTTGCAATATCAAATTTAATGGCACCCACAGGCGATGCCCAACGTACGCCCATACCTGCCCCATAACGCAATTCATCGGTATGATAAGAACTGGCGGCTAAACCGGCATCGTAGAACGTAGCGAGCCACCAACTTGGATAGACTTGATATTGATATTCAACGGAACCGGTGGCTAAACGTGATGCACCAATTAACTTACCATTGCTGTCTTTTGGCGAAATTTTCTTATATCCATAGCCACGCACACTGCGATCGCCCCCGGCAAAGAAACGCATAGACGGTGGCATGCGGTGGAAGTCATCGGCGTGTAACCAACCAAGATCCAAACGTCCCACCACACGATGATTTTCCGCAAAGGTTTTAATCACCGCACCGGACGCACGTAAACTGACAAAATTCACATCGGATAGCCAAATCTTCTGCCCGACATCTGCGGTTAAACTGAATGTATGAGCCCAAGTGGGGAAAATACCGCCTTCTAAATATTTATGGCTCACGCTTGCGGTGGGATACAGCAAAAAGGTTTTATCTTCCACATCGGCTTGGGTAAATTTATCGTAGCGAGATCGCACCCCAAGGGAATACTGCCAACCGTCAGGGTAGTCCCAATAACGCAATCCCCCCACTGTAATGGCGGTAGATTTGGTATCGGTACTGCTGTCATTTTCGTTTTCAATCCCTGCACTAAATTGATAATATTCGTACAACGGATTTTTTAATAACGGCATTTTATACGACATCTCAATGGTTTGTTTAGGCGAAGATACGTAGAAATTGGAGCTAAAACTATGCCCACGGTTATTAATCCAAGGCTTTTTCCAACCTAACTGCAAACGTGGCCCCACATCGGAAGAATAACCAATCCCCACTTCCATGGAATTTTTCTTTTTAGGGTACATCAACAGGTCAAAATCCACGGTTTTGCTGTCTTCATTTAAGGTCGGTTTCATCAGCACCGATTGAAACCAACCTGTTGATGTGTAATCATTATTGGTTTTCAGCACATCCGTTAATAAATACGGATCGCCTTGTTGCAAGGTTAAAATATTTCGTAAATAATCTTCACGGATCTGTGAATTTTGGAAACGAAACTCACCATAACGATAACGTTCACCGCTTTCAAACAGCAAACGCCACCACGCCTGATAAGTGGAAGGCATGACTTCCAAGCGATGAATAGAAAAATCCGCATCAAAATAGCCCCGTTGAACCGCTAATTTTTGCACCGCACTTTTGTAATCATCATAGGTTTCGTGATTGACAATATCGCCTTTTTTTGGCACATCTTTATTTAACGCCAGAAAAGCGTCATCCGTGGCCGCCGCACCTTTCATCTGAACATCCGCTTGTTCAATGCGTACCGGTTTGCCAAGCTCCACATTGGCAATCAGTTCTTTTCCGTTCGGCGAGAGAGTAAAATGGAGTTGAAAATCGTAATAACCCAACACACGCAACCCCTTATACAAGACGGTGCGGATTAATTCTTGATGACGCTCTGAACCATCAGATTCATCCGCATCAATCTCATCAAGATAAATTTGTGCATTCTCTTTTAATTTTTCATCTTGAATGCCTTGTAAACGCACCTTGACCTTTGGCGTCACCGTTTTTTGCTCGCTATCTTGCAACGTAGGTGCTGACGGATCACGTTGCTCAGCCAACGTCATCATGGGATAACCCACAACATAGCTCAATATCAACCAAAACAGTAACTGCTTGCTCATTTTCATCTCATTCAACCTATAAACACATTAACCTTTGGGGCTGTCAAAACATCAACAACCCCCTATATCTTAGTTTACATTTCAATGAGATAGTTCGCAATTATTGAATGTGATTTATTCGGTTAAAATTGATGATTTAATCACATTAAACTCAGCAGGCAATGCTTGATCACAAACGAATATATCAAACTGTTGCAAATTTCCCACATAGGCCTGTTGTACCTTGTTAATTTTAGATGAGTCAAACACCAATATGGATTGTTGGGTTTTCGCCATCGCTTTGTGTTTGGTTTTGGCTTCATCTACATTAAAACAGGTCACGCCCTGTTTCACATCCACGCCAGCCGCCGAAATAAAGGCTTTAGTGGTGCAAATGGCATCCAGTTCCGTATTGAGTTGAATGGGCGTTAAAAAAGAATTGTGTCTGGAATAATGCCCACCGCACAAAATCACGTGGCAATTCGGTTTTTCTTGTAACACCAAAAAGCTATTAATGGAACAACAAAGTGCGGTGAATTTGATCGAAGAATTGATTTGAGATGCAATGAAAGGAATGGTGGAACCACAATCAAAAAACACCACATCCCCATCTTGCACCAGCTCCGCTGCCAATTTCCCTACCTGCATTTTTTCCGCAATATGCTTGGTTTCTTGCTCAAAAATCAAATAGTTATTCTCATTGGATTTCTGCGGATCTTTAACAATATACCCCCCTAACAACACCACCGAGCCTGTATTGGTACTCAAATCACGGCGAATGGTCATCTCCGACACATTCAGCATATCCGCCGCATCTCGCAAATGGATTTTGTCCATCTGCTTCAGTAAAAATTCCAATTTCTGAATACGGGATTGTACTTTTTTATCCATAACAGGCTCGCTTATTCGTTTTCGGGGTGGAAGATTAATATCCGCCCTGATTATCTTGCAAACCGCTAATAATTGCAATCCCTGCACTGGCACCAATACGCGTCGCCCCTGCGTTAATCATCGCCATCGCCGTTTCCGTATCACGCACCCCACCTGACGCTTTCACGCCTAATTTTTCGCCCACGGTTTGACGCATTAACGCAATATCTTCCACCGTCGCACCGCCTTTATTAAAGCCTGTGGATGTTTTCACAAAACCCACGTTCAAGTCACGGCAGATCTCACAGGCTTTGACAATCTCATCTTTCGTCAACAAACAGGTTTCCAAAATCACTTTCAAGGTTTTACCGTTGCACGCCGCAAGCACCGCTTGAATATCCGCCTGCACCGCATCCCACTTGCCCGATTTAATCCAACCCACATTGATCACCATATCAATTTCTTCCGCTCCAGCCACAATCGCTTGTTCCGCTTCAAAGGCTTTCACCGCCGACAAATTCGCCCCCAGTGGAAAACCCACCACTGTGCAGATTTTCACATCCGAACCTGCTAATTGTTGTTTCGCCAACGGAATATAACCCGAATTAATACACACCGAACAAAAATGATGCGCTAGGGCTTCTTGGCAAAGTTGAATAATATCTTTTTCCGTTTTTTCAGCGGTTAAAGCGGTATGATCGATAAATTTCGCTAATTCATTTGGTTTCATAATAATGTCCTTTTTTGTTTGGTTTTTGTGATTATTTTAACTTTTTTCTATTTTACAGTAAAAATTTTTTAAATCTGTGATCTTTGTCACAAAATTAACATTTTATTTGATTTATACTGCTTGCAGTAAAAATTGTTACTATTCTAACATAATGTCACTAAGGAGAAAACGATGGATATTGCAGTTATTGGATCAAATATGGTTGATCTTATCGCTTATATAAACGAAATGCCTAAACTGGGTGAAACCCTTGAAGCCCCTGATTTCAAGATGGGTTGCGGTGGTAAAGGGGCTAATCAAGCTATTGCAGCAGCAAAATTAGGATCATCAGTAATGATGGTTAGTAAGGTTGGCGATGATATTTTTGCGGAAAATACCGTGAGAAATTTCCAACATTATGGCGTAAATACTGATTTTGTGAAAAAAGTCACAAATGTCTCTAGTGGTGTTGCCCCTATTTTTGTGGATAAATCATCGCAAAATCGCATCTTAATCGTTAAGGGAGCGAATAATCACTTAAAACCCGCGGATATTGATCAAGCTGAAGTGCGGTTAAAAAATTGCAAATTATTTATTTTGCAACTGGAAATTCCGTTGGAAACGGTATATTACGCTATTGATTTTGCTAATCGTCATCAGATTCCAGTGATTTTAAATCCTGCTCCAGCAAGCCCTGATTTAGATATTCAGTATGCGTGCAAATGTGATTTCTTTATGCCAAATGAAACTGAATTAGAAATTTTGACAGGAATGCCAGTACAAACAATGGAGCAAATTCAACAAGCGGCGAATAGCTTGTTAGCAAAAGGGCTAAAAAATTTGATTGTGACCCTAGGCGAAAAAGGCTCAGTGTGGTTGCACGGCAATGAAATTACGCATATCGCCCCACACAAAGTCAATGCGGTGGATACCAGCGGAGCAGGTGATGCCTTTATTGGCTGTTTTGCCCATTACTATATTGCGACACAAGACGTGGAAAAAGCAATGCAAATGGCTTCCCTTTATTCGGCTTATAGCGTGACAGGCTTAGGCACGCAATCTTCCTATCCAAATAAAACTGAATTTGAGCAATTTCAACAATCTGTGAAATAAGGAGCATCTTATGAAAGACATTCAACAAATGCCTGACGGCTATCTCAACAAAACGCCGATCTTTCAATTTATTCTGTTATCTTGTTTATTCCCATTATGGGGAGCGGCTGCCAGTTTAAATGATATTTTAATTACCCAATTTAAAAGCGTCTTCACTTTGAGTGATTTTGCCAGTGCGTTGGTTCAAAGTGCGTTTTATGGGGGTTATTTCTTAATTGCCATTCCAGCGTCTTTAGTGATTAAAAAAACGAGCTATAAAGTGGCGATATTAATTGGTTTAACCTTGTACATCGCAGGTTGTTCAATGTTTTACCCTGCATCCCATATGGCAACTTACACAATGTTTTTGGCAGCGATTTTCTCTATCGCCATTGGATTAAGTTTCTTAGAAACATCCGCCAATACGTATAGCTCAATGATTGGTCATAAAGACTACGCCACATTACGCTTGAACATTAGCCAAACGTTTTATCCTATTGGGGCAATTTCAGGCATTTTATTGGGTAAATACCTTGTTTTCCAAGAAGGGGCAAGTTTAGGCGAACAAATGTCAGGAATGACACCAGAGCAATTACACGAATTTAAATTATCTATGCTAGAACATACGTTACAGCCCTATAAGTATTTAATTTTTGTATTAATTGCCGTGACGATTTTGTTCTTAATTACCCAATTTCCAAAATGTAAAGTGGTGAATACGGATAATCAAGTTTCTAACGTCAAATTCACTGATACCTTAAAATATTTGGCAGCCAACCGTGCCTTTAAAAAAGGCATCATCGCCCAATTCTTGTATGTGGGAATGCAAGTCGCTGTTTGGTCATTTACCATTCGTTTAGCCTTAAATTTGAGCAATATGAATGAACGTGATGCGTCTAATTTTATGATTTACAGCTTCATTGGTTTCTTCGTGGGTAAATTTATTGCCAACTTCTTAATGACCAAATTTAAATCCGACCTTGTGTTGCTTTGGTATTCCATTTTAGGAGTGTTGACGTTAGCTTACACCGCTTTTGTTCATGACTTTTCAGCGGTTTATGCGGCTATTTTTGCTAGTGTGTTATTTGGGCCTTGTTGGGCAACCATTTACGCATCTGTCTTGGGCACTGTGGCAAGAGAACACCGTGAAATCGGTGGAGCAGTGGTGGTAATGTCCATTATTGGTGCGGCTGTCGTCCCAGCCATTCACGGTTATGTGTCAGACAGCTTAGGCTCAATGCAACTTGCCTTTATTGTACCGTTATTATGTTTTGCTTACGTTGGTTACTATTTTTACGACAAATTAAGAAATAGCAACGAAACCAAATAAGGAGAGAACTATGAAAAACAGAATTTATCTTTGTAAACAACAATTTAGTTCAGTAGAACAGGTGATTTTTCAGAATGATCATTTCACTGCCGTGAGTTTTAAATACGATTCTGGCATTGAAGCCATTAATCTGATGAACAGCAAAGGATTTGTCACTGTTTTACCTTTTTATGGGCAAATTATTTGGGATGCTGAATTTAATGGGCAAACACTCAAAATGAAAAATATGTTCAGCGAACCGAAAGTGGGAATAACCATTGTGGATACTTACGGCTGTTTTGCGTTTCATTCGGGGTTGATTCGTAATGGTTGCCCAAGTCCACAAGACGATCATCCATTACACGGTGAAATGCCTTGTGCCAAAATGGATAAAGTCTGGTTAGAATTTGATAATAATGCCTTAGCCATTAGTGGACAAACGGAATATGTGAAAGGCTTTGGCGATCATTATTTGGCACAACCTGAAGTGGTGATTTACGCTGCTCGTTCGCTGTTTGACATTAAAATGCAAGTGACGAATCTAGCCAGTGTGGAAATGCCGTTGCAATATATGTGCCATATGAATTATTGTTATGAATCGGGAGCGACTTTTAGCCAAAATATTCCTGAAAGTGCGGTGCAATTACGTCAAACTATTCCAGCTCACGTTAAACCAACGCCACAATGGACGGCGTTTAATCAGCAAATTCTTAACGGCGAATATCAACTAAATGCCCTTGAAAATAACGAGCTATACGATCCTGAAATTGTGTTCTTTATGGATAATTTACAACAATATCAACAAGATCTTGAATATCGTATGCACTCACCGAAAGGCTATAATTACTTGACGACATTCTCATCAAATCAATTTAATTATGCTACTCGTTGGATTTTATACAATGCGGATCAACAAGTCGCCGCCTTTGCATTACCAGCGACTTGCCGACCTGAAGGTTATTTGGCAGCGGAAAAAGCGGGTTCGTTGATTTGGTTAAAACCGAAAGAAACAAGGGAATTTAAAGTGACAACAGGGATTGAAGAGTAATCTATTGATTCTTAAATTATCTTTTGAAAGTGCGGTGAAATTTACCGCACTTTTTGTTTATTTTTGTGATCTGCATTCCAAAAAAAAGATTATACAGTATCTTACTGTTTAAATAACTATTATAATATGTTCTCGTAATAGGTAAGACAGGATTAGAAAAATGAGTGACATTAAATTATTTGAAAACAGCCAAATTCGTTCTATTTGGGATGCTGAAAAAGAAGAATGGTTTTTTAGTATTGTAGATGTGGTGCAAGCATTGACGGAAAGCCCTAATCCCCGTGATTACTGGTATCGTGTTAAAAAACGGATGTCTGATGAAGAAAAATCTGAACTGTCGACATTTTGTCGACAGTTGAAATTGCTGGCAGGTGATGGAAAAATGCGAGAAACGGATGTGGCTGATATGACAGGTATTTTCCGTATTATTCAATCCATTCCTAGCCCCAAAGCAGAACCGTTTAAAATGTGGTTAGCCGAGGTGGGGAAAGAGCGAATTGATGAAATTATTGATCCAGAATTGACCATTGATCGAGCATTACAAACCTATTTGCAAAAAGGTTATTCGAGAGAATGGATTAATCAGCGTTTGCAAGCCATTCAGGTGCGTAAAGAATTAACTGATGCTTGGCAAGATCATGGCGTGAAAGTGGGGCGAGAATTTGCGATGCTCACTAACGAGATTACTCGAGCTTGGTCGGGTATGACAACGAGAGAATATAAGCATTTCAAAGGGTTAAACAAAGAAAATTTACGTGATAATATGTCAACCACAGAGCTTGTATTGAATATGTTAGCAGAGGCGGCAACCAAAGATATTACTCAAATCACCCATCCTGATGGTTTTGAAGAAAATAAGGCCGTTGCACAACGGGGTGGAAATGTGGCTAAGGTTGCTCGAGAAAGTTTGGAAAAAGAAACGGGAACACCAGTTATTACGCAACAAAATTCCATTGATTTTGCTCAATTAATTGGTTATGTTTCGAGTGAAGTTAAGAAAAAATAGTCATGTATTGTTACCAATACAAATAATCACATAATAAAAAGGAGAATAATATGTCAGAAGTCTTTCATTTAGGCTTAACGAAAGCCATGTTAAAAGGGGCAAAAGTGGCGATTGTGCCGGGTGATCCTGCTCGTAGTGAGCGTATTACTAAATTAATGGATAACCCTGAGTTTTTGGCTTCTACCCGAGAATTTACTTCTTGGTTGGGCTATGTCGGTGGACAACCTATTGTGGTTTGTTCCACTGGCATTGGTGGTCCGTCGGTGTCGATTTGTGTAGAAGAACTGGCTCAATTAGGTGTGCGTACTTTTTTACGTATTGGCACGACAGGAGCAATTCAGCCACATATTAATGTGGGGGATTTACTGATTACCACAGGTGCAGTGCGTTTAGACGGCGCCAGTGGCCATTTTGCACCGTTGGAATATCCTGCGGTAGCCAATTTTGATTGTACCAATGCTCTTTTTGCCGCAGCGAAAAATCAAGGGGTGCAACCCTATGTGGGGATTACGGCATCGTCTGATACATTCTATCCTGGGCAAGAACGTTATGACACTTTTTCGGGCAAAATCTACCGTCATTTTCGTGGCTCACTCGAACAATGGCAGGAACTCAATGTGATGAATTTTGAAATGGAATCTGCCACATTGTTTACTATGTGTAGTGCGTTGGGGTTACGTGCAGGCATGATCGCTGGTGTGATTGTTAATCGTACCCAACAAGAAATTCCGAATGAAACGACGATTCATAGCACGGAGCAAAAAGCTGTTGCAGTCGGGGTGGAAGCTGCAGGCAAATTAGCATTGGATTATGTGTAACGCATTGAGTTTATGAGAAATGTTGAAAGTGCGGTGTTTTTCACCGCACTTTCATAGACTAGATCGACAACTTCGGCTTGCTCACCATAATCTCAATCACCTGACGGTCAGTATATTGCATACTGCGTGATGCAATGTTACACAGATTATCAATGGAACGGTCAATGGAATGTTCAACAATGCCTTCATTGCCCGTCACTTGGGTGTTATCCAACGCCATTAAGACAGATTTATAGCCTGAACTCACGCTAGTAGACACTTTCATGGCACAGCTATTTGCCGCACCGTCACAAATAATACCACTGATGTCACCAATCATACTGCTAATTGCCATGCTAATGGTTTCAAATTTCCCCGTCAGCAACCAAGCCACCCCCGCACAACTGCCCATTGCAGCCGTGGTCGCTGCACATAAAGCGGATAGTTTCGGTAGTTTGCTGTGAATATAAATCGCCATTAAATGGGATAAAAATAACGCTCGAATCCGTTGTTCATGGCTGGCGTTCAAATGGCGAGCCACGACTACAACTGGCATAGTGGCGGCAATGCCTTGATTGCCTGAACCAGAATTACTCATGGCCGGTAGGTTTGCGCCACCCATACGGGCATCGGATGCGGCTGTGGTTTCAATAATAATTCGATTCATTAAATCATCACTTAATAAGCCTTTACCGATTTGATGTTGCAAGGTTCGCCCAATATGTAAGCCATATTCTTGGCGTAAGCCTTCTTGTGAAAGTGCCGAATTCAGTTTTTCCGCATCATCAATAAAGGCAATTTTTTCCAATGCCACATTCATGGAGAAATCAAAAATATCCTGTGCGGAAAGGGCGGCAAAAATATCATTTAAGCTGTCGGTTTCTGCTGCACAAGGTTTAGAAAAAATCACCTTACCATTTTTAGCAATGTAAATAATGTTGGTATGATGTGCGGCAATGCGGACGCACACCTGATCTTCACCATAAAATAAACAGGCTTCGGAATATAAAATATGCTCAGTGTCAAAAATAGACACTTCAACCCGATTTTCTGCCAGTAAATTTTTGGCTTGGGCGACCTGTTCGGGAGTAATACCTTTTAACACTTCTAAGCCCGCATTAGGATCACCACCAATCGCCCCAATCGCTGCCGCCATGGGTAAGCCTAATGTGCCTGTCCCCGGTACGGTGACGCCCATACCGTTTTTCATTAAATTGGCAGATACTTTGGCATCAATACGTTCAGGCAAATGCCCTAAATGATAGCGAGCCACCGCTGATGCCAAGGCTAAGGAAATCGGTTCAGTACAGCCGAGGGCAGGGACGACTTCATTTCTTACGGTGTCTAAGATCAAGTTTTCAGTCGTCTTGTCATTAATTTTCATTTATATTCCTTTAAAAATAATTCGCTGTCTATATAATCAAAACTCAGCAGTACGGCTGAACGTCATTTTTTCCTTTGTGATCGGATGATGAATCGTCAAACTTTCCGCATGCAAACACAACCTTGGCGACATGGCTTTGGCTTGTGGGTGGGCATAAAATTTATCGCCTAAAATCGGGTGTCCTAGGGCTAACATGTGTAAACGTAATTGATGTGAACGCCCTGTAATCGGGGTGAGTTTGACTCTTGTGCTGTTATTCGGCAAGCGTTCCAATACTTCAAATTCCGTCACGGCACGCTTGCCATAGACAAAATCGAGCCGTTGTCGTGGGCGGTTTTCCCAGTCGCAGATTAAGGGTAAATTCACCACACCATTGTCGGCTTTCACATGTCCCCAAACTAAGGCTTGATAATGTTTTTCCGTTTCCCGTTCCCGAAATTGGCGTTTGAGTTCGCTGTCTGCGAGCTTGCTCATGGCGAACAATAAAATGCCACTGGTTGCCATATCAAGGCGGTGTGCAGGTTCGCAAAAGCCGTATTTATCTTTAATGCGACTCATGGCACTGTCACGATATTGCGGTTGGCTACCCGAGACGGAAAGCAAGCCACTGGGTTTGTTGACGACCATAATATGATTGTCATGATAAACAATATCAAGCCAAGGTTCGGTGGGGGGATTGTAGTCAATTAATGCCATAATGGGTTACTCAAAAAAATCAGAATGGCGTATTTTAGCATAATTTAGGCTTGATTTTCTGTTTGTCTATACTATGATTGTTCTATTCATTGATCCGTCTTTTTATAAATATGGTTAAAATTCAAAATCTTAGTTTTTCCTTTGAACAGCAAGTGATTTTTCATGGCTTGGATTTTTCCTTGCCAGAGCAACAATGGACAGCGTTACTTGGGGCATCGGGTATCGGAAAATCTACATTATTGCGTTTAATTGCAGGTTTGGAGAAACATTATCAAGGTCATATTTTGCTGAAACCCAAGGCAAAATTAGCGTGGTTGGCTCAACAAGATAGCCTGTTTCCTTGGCTTTCTGTGTTGGATAATGTGCAGTTGCAAGCGCATTTACAAAGTAAAACCAACGCACAAACGATTGCGAAAGCCGAGCAATTATTGCAAGCGGTGAATATGTTGGAACATAAAAACAAGCCTTGTTATCAGCTTTCGGGCGGACAACGGCAGCGGGTGGCATTGGCAAGAACCTTGATGTTGGAGGCGGATTTAATTTTAATGGATGAACCTTTTTCGGCGTTGGATGCAGTGACAAGATTACAACTACAACAGCTTTCACGAGAATTATTAAAAGACAAAACCGTGCTATTAATTACCCATGATCCACAAGAGGCCTTACGCTTGGCAGATCGGATTTTTGTATTGAAAAAGCAACCTGCTCAACTGTCTGATCCTATTATTCCCGACAGCCCTGCCCCGAGATTTTCTCAAAATCAAGCCTTGTGGCAGTTGGAGCAACGCCTGTTTAGCGAATTACTTGGGGAGGTGGCATAATGCACAACGCAATGAAAACACTGATAAAATCCTTGGGACTGTGTTTAAGCCTTGCCCTGCTTTGGCAGTTAGTCGTTTATCTTTTTGATTTACCCCATTATTTATTACCCACACCGATAGATGTCGGCAACAAAGCCATTGAGCGAGCGGATCTGCTCTGGGAACATGCTCAAATCACGGGCATTGAAATTTTGTTAGGGTTGGCGTTGGGCTTAATTTTAGGGCTAATGTCCGCCTTATTGCTCGCATTATCTAAATGGCTCAGTCGCTTGTTATTGCCCTTATTATTGATTTCTCAAGCCATTCCCGTGTTTGCCATTGCCCCCTTGTTGGTGGTGTGGTTCGGTTATGGCATGGCATCAAAAATCGCCATGACGGTGCTGATTATTTATTTCCCCGTAACCGCCTCTTGCTATGACGGTTTACGCAACACCCCTAAATCTTGGTTAGAACTGGCTCAAACCATGCAAATTTCCCCACAAGCCATGTTGTTTAAAGTCCGCTTACCTGCGGCGTTACCCTCTTTGGCTTCGGGTTTACGCATTGCGGTCACCATTGCCCCCATTGGTGCAGTGATTGGCGAATGGGTCGGTTCTTCGCAAGGCTTGGGGTATTTAATGATGCACGCCAACGCGCGTATGCAGGTGGATTTAATGTTTGCAGCCTTGTTGGTGTTGTTAATCATCACGCTCTGCTTGTATTTTTTGGCAGATAAATTGTTAAACCGCTGGCTCCCTTGGGTCAGCCATTTACGTTAATCTGGAGAACTTTATGAAAAAAATTACCCAATTTTTCACCGCACTTTTGGCAAGTTTTGCGTTAGTTTGCCAAGCTCAAGCCAATGAGAAAATCAGTTTATTGCTCGATTGGTTCATCAATCCCGACCACGCCAATATTGTGGTAGCACAACAAAAAGGCTTTTTTGCCAAGCAGGGGTTAGAAGTAGCAATTATTGAACCCACCGATCCCTCAATGCCACCAAAACTTGTTGCTGCCGGCAAAGGTGATATTGCCGTCAACTATCAACCGCAACTGTTAATGCAAGTAGATGAGGGGTTACCTTTAGTGCGAGTAGGCACGATTGTTGGCACGCCATTAAATTCCTTAACCGTATTAGAAAGTAGTAAGATCAACAAGTTAGAAGATCTAAAAGGCAAAAAAATCGGCTTTTCCGTGAGTGGTTTTGAAGATTCCTTGTTAGAAAAAATGCTTTCCGATGTGGGCTTGCACAAGCAGGATGTGGAATTAATTAATGTCAACTGGGCGTTATCGCAATCTTTGTTGAGCAAACAAGTGGATGCGGTAATAGGCACATTGCGTAATTTTGAACCGCACGAATTGAACCTTGAGGGACATCAAGCCAAATTATTTTACCCTGAACAATACGGCGTGCCGAGCTATGAAGAACTGATTTTTGTGGTGCAAGCGGGTAAACAAAACGATGCTAAAATTGCTAAATTTTTAACCGCACTTGAACAAGCCACCGCTTATATTAAACAAAATCCAACGCAAGCATGGCAAGATTTCGTCAGCTATAAACCAAAAGAATTAGACAACGAACTTAACCGCCGTGCGTGGAAAGACACCATTCCGTTGTTAAGTGATAATGTCCGCAAACTGGACAAAGATCTTTATCAACAAGTGGCACAGTTTATGCTAGATAGCAAACTGATTAAAAGCCTGCCAGCCTTAGACCGTTATGCGGTGGAAGTGGGGCAGTAATTTACGTTGTACAGCCCTCATCATGAGTGATGAGGGTTCTTTTATTAGGATGAAGAATGAAAAAAACTCGCCAATTTTACACCGCACTTTTTAGCCTGACTTTCGCATTATCGGCACAGGCGAATGAAAAATTAACCATGTTAATTGACTGGTTTGTCAATCCCGTACATGCCGATATTGTGATTGCCAAACAAAAAGGCTTTTTTGAACAACAAGGGTTGGATGTGGAGATTATTGAACCCACTGATCCGTCCATGCCACCGAAATTAGTGGCAGCAGGGCAGGCGGATATTTCCATGGATTTTCAACCGCAGTTGATCATGCACGTGGATCAAGGTTTGCCCTTGATGCGTATTGGTACTATGGTAGCAACGCCGTTTACCTCTTTAGTGGTGTTAAAAGATAGCGGTATCAATAGTTTAGCGGATCTCAAAGGCAAAAAAATTGGCTATTCGGTCAGTGGTTTTGAAGATACGATTTTAAGCAGTATGCTAGAATCCGCTGGACTGTCGTTGAAAGATGTGCAATTAATCAATGTGAACTTTGCGTTATCGCAGTCGCTGTTAAGCAAACAGGTGGATGCGGTAATCGGTGCCTATCGCAATTTTGAATTACACGAACTGGCTTTGGAGGGACACCCAGCCCAAGCCTTTTTCCCTGAACAAAATGGCGTGCCATCTTTTGAAGAACTCACCTTAGTGGTGAAAAAAGGACGAGAAACCGATCCGAAAATCGCTAAATTTCTCACCGCACTTGAGCAGGCGACGGTCTATATGAAACAAAATCCCGAACAGGCATGGCAAGATTTTGTGAGCTTTAAGCCAAAAGAATTGGATAATGAATTAAATCGTTTAGCGTGGAATGATACCTATCCTGCTTTTGCGGACAATCCTCGTGAATTGAACAAAGATCGCTATAATAAGGTGGCGGAATTTATGTTGCAAAAAGGCTTAATTAAAACCTTACCCGCTTTGGAAAGCTATACGACAGAAGTACCACGTTAAGATAAAAAATGAGCCTTAAGGCTCATTTTTTTACTGACTCACCATCACCCTCAAACTATCCAATCGCCAGCGAGCTTGTTGTAAATGTTGTAATGCTTGTTGGCGCATTGTTTCTAAGCTGTCAATTTCATCTTGGCGAATATTCGGGTTGACGGCTTTTAATGCGGTTAGGCGTTCTAGTTCTTCGCTTAATTGTTTATCTGCCAGCTGTTTGGCTTGCGCAATAATTTGTTTAGATTCAAGTGCCATCAGGTTTTCTGCCGCCTTGAGCATTTGTTCTAAATTGGGGCGAACCATTTTCACCATTTTGTTTGCCATGGTTTTTGCCATGGGTTTAAGCTGTTTTTCAAGATTCTCAAATGTCACATTGGGAGCGAGATTATTGCCTTTGCTATCTAACAATAAGCGTACAGGTGTAGGCGGTAAAAAACGGTTTAGCTGCAAGCCTTTTGGAGCTTGGCTTTCCACTACGTAAATACATTCTAATAATAATGTCCCCGTTGGCAATTTTTTATTGCTTAACAAGCAAGTTGCCGTTTTGCCGATGTCGTTAGACAAGACTAAGTCAATGCCGTTGCGTAATATGGGGTGATCCCAACTGAGAAATTCCACATCTTCACGTGCTAAGGCAACATCTCGGCTAAATGTTACCGTGATACCGTCTTCTTTTAAGCCAGGGAAATCAGGCACTAACATTGTGCCAGTGGGCGTAATGACAATGGATTGTTCGCCTAAGTCTTCTTGTTCTACACCAATAATGTCAAATAAATTTAAGGTGAAATTGACTAATTCAGGGCTGTTGTCTTGCTCGGCAATTTGATTTGCTAACTGTTGAGCCTGAATACCACCGTTGGAATTTAATTCCAGTAAGCGATCTCGTCCATTTTCGAGTTCGTCTTTTAGCTTGGCACGTTGTTTCGCTGTTTCTTTGATGAAATCGGCAAAACCATCAAGTGCGGAAGGATGTTGCAAAAAATGTTGTAATTTTTCACCGCACTTTTCAAATAACATTGCCCCCATTGGGCAGGTTTGTTCAAAGGCATTTAAGCCTTGATGATACCAATCAGCTAACAAGGCTTGTGGCGTTTGAGCAAAACAAGGGACATGAATTTGAATTGCTTTAGTTTGCCCGATTCGGTCTAAACGCCCGATACATTGCTCTAATAAATCGGGATTATCTGGCAAGTTAAACAGCACTAAATGTTGTGCAAATTGGAAATTCCGCCCTTCTGAACCGATGCTTGAACTGAGTAATACTTGAGCACCTTGTTCTTGATCCGCAAAGTAAGCGGCAGCACGATCTCGTTCAATAATCGACATATTTTGATGAAATACCGCACTACGAATCCCTTCTTTTTCTCGCAAGGCTTGCTCTAACTGAATCGCAGTTTGAGCCAGTTGGCAAATCACTAACACTTTCTCCGTGCGGTGATTTTTTAAGAACGTGACCAACCAATCAAAACGGGGATCAAATTCGTACCATTTAGCATTGTCATTCATTTTCTGAAACAGCTGTTCTGGGTAAAATAAACCCTGATCAACCTTTTCACCGAGAGAACGCATTACTTTCATGGTATTTTCATATTGCTTAGGTAATTCAAGGGTGATCTGATGATAAATCCGTTGCGGAAAGCCTTTTACGCCTGATCTGGTATTACGAAATAACAATCGACTGGTACCGTGACGGTCGATCAGATGACGAATGAGTTCTTGTCGAACGCTGGTTTTTTCTGGTTCGTTATGGCTCTCTAATACCTTAAATTGTGGCTCAATATCTTGTTCGGATAACAGATCAGAAATGGCGTTTTTTTGCACCGCACTTAGAGGTTTTTGGGTCAGTAAAGTTTGTACTGCCTTGGCAACAGGTTGATAATTTTGCTGTTCTTGTAAGAACGCATGGTAATCATAAAAACGGTCATTATCTAATAAACGTAAGCGAGCGAAATGCCCTTGTTGTCCGAGTTGTTCAGGCGTGGCAGTGAGGAGTAATACAGACGGAATTTGTTGAGCTAAGGTTTCTACTAACTGATATGCTGTACTGGGATTTTCAGGTGACCATTGTAAATGATGTGCTTCATCTACAATCAACATATCAAATTGGCTTGCGATTAACTGTTGCATTCGTTTTGGATTTGCCACCAACCAATCAATGGAACAAATAATGCGGTTTTCCGTATCAAAAGGATTTCGCTCTTGTTCATCTTCGGTTGCAACAAAATCGCCGGCACGTTCTTCATCAAATAGCGAAAAATGCAAATTAAAACGGCGTAGCATTTCCACTAGCCATTGATGTTGCAAAGTTTCTGGCAGCAGGATTAATACTCGATCGGCACGTTCGGCAAAAATTTGTTGTTGTAAAATCATGCCAGCTTCAATGGTTTTACCTAACCCAACTTCATCTGCTAACAATACTCGTGGTGCAATACGTTGCCCTACTTTTTTGGCAATATGCAGTTGGTGGGGAATTAAACCGGCTCGAATACCACATAGCCCACGTAAGGGAGATTGAAATTGTGCCTGTTGGTGTTGTAAAGCACGATAACGCAAGGTAAAACGATCTGAGCGATCGATTTGTCCTGCGAATAATTTATCTTGTGGTTGACTAAAACTGATATGACTGGCGAGTTCCATTTCTTTGATCACCATTTCTTCGCCATTATCTAAACGTTGGACTAAATACAGGGCAATGTCATTATTCATCATCGTATCCACGATTTTTGCCTGCCAGCCTTGTTGATGTGTGATGTGATCGTGCTTTTTGAAGATCACTCGGGTTAAAGGGGCTGTGGCAATGGCATAAATTCGGGTTTCTTGTGCGGCAGGGAAAGAAATTGTGATACTGCGGTGATTAAGTTCGGTGATGATGCCTAAACCGAGATCGTTCTCACTTTCGCTGATCCAACGTTGACCGATAGCAAATGACATAATAGGGGGACACTCTTGTTATGATAAATTGGGGGCGTATTTTAGCAAAAATGAGCAAAAATAAAATTGAAATTTATGTATTAAATATTTTCCATCATATCAATTTAGTCATTTAATGGGCGCTATTTTGTAATTTATCCTTGACTTCATGAAAGTGCGGTGCAAAAATTCTTATGTTTTTACTAATATAAAGGAACGTATTATGAATTATGTCAATGCAATCAAAAAAGAATTCTTCGGTGGTTGGAATGCGATTGAGACACTCTGGATTGTGGTTTTTGTCGGGGCACAAATTTGGGCCTATGTACAAGAGCCAGATTCACCACTGGGCATGATCTCAGGCATTGCGGGATTGCTATGTGTTATTTTCGTCAGTAAAGGAAAAATCAGTAACTACTTCTTCGGGCTTATTTTTATGTAGCTTGGGGCAATAATTTTATCGGTGAAATGAATACCACGCTATATGTGTATATTCCAGCCCAATTTATTGGTTATTTTATGTGGAAAGCTAACATGCAAAATGACCAACAGGGGAATGAGGAAGTGATTGCGAAAGCCTTAACCCCAACAGGTTGGCTGATTTTATTAGTGAGTATTGCAGTCTGTTCATTCTTCTTTATTCAAGCGGTGAATGCGGCAGGGGGCAGTTCGGCATCGCTTGACGGCACCACCACGATTATTACCTTTGCTGCACAATTATTGATGATTTTGCGTTATCGTGAACAATGGGCGTTATGGATTGTGTTAAACATTCTCTCTATTGTTTTATGGGCAGAAACCCCAGCGATGTATATTATGTATAGCGGTTATTTATTGAACTCCATTTATGGGTATTACAACTGGACGAAATTAGTTAAGAAAGAAGCCTGATTGGCTATTCTTGAAAACAATAGAAAAAAGCACCGCACTTTTATGGTTGAACCATACAGTGCGGTTGAATATTGGTGAATGTTTATCCATCTCGAAAGACTAAGCTAAGGCTGTATCAATCACAGCAATTACCTCATCTGTGGTTTGGCAATTAAGTAATTTTTTTAAATCTACTCCAGTTTCGCTATTAGGATCTTTATCTTCTAGCACTTGGGTGATTTCCATAATACCTTGCATATGTTGAGTGGAATCGCTACCCGCAAGGGTAATCAGTACACTGACAGGTTCATCTCTACTATCAAACACTACAGGGGTAGTTAAAGTGACCAATGCAAAAGCGGTTTTAATTACGCCTTCTTCAGGGCGAGCATGTGGCATGGCGAGACCAGGAGAAAGAATAATATAAGGTCCGATTTCTTTTACTTTGGCAATAATATTGTCATAATAACGAGGTTCAATGGCTCCTGAGGCAATTAATAAATCGGTACCAATTTTAATTGCATCTTCCCAAGTGTTAGCGGTTTGATTTAATTTAATCGAATTATTGGCAATAAGAGATTCTTTTAACATAATATTTCCTTTTTGAATATTAAACTTTACCCCATTGGTTATGGGGATATTGGTTAGTTTTAGTAACAGTTTATATGAACTTTATCAGCTAATTCACAAACATAATTCTGTGTAACAAAATTTGTGGGATAAGCATTATCTATGCAAATATGGAAAAAATGCTTATTATGTTCAATAATCTTGATGTTTCCAACGACGTGCGGTGAATTTCACCGCACTTTCGTCTTTTCCTTACTGTTCTAACTTACTTCTTCAGCGCCCCTAAAATCCCACGGGTAATTTCCCGTGTAATTTGTGAGCGAATACTGCGTCCTACGGATTTACTTAATCCACTGACCAATTCTTCTGTCACCGTTAATTTTTCACCACGTTTTTTAGTGCCAAAAATCATGCGACTTAAGGAACCGAATAACCCCTCGCTTTCTTCCTTTTCCGCCTGCTGTGCTTGTTGTTCTGCCACTTGGTCAAGATTCGCTTGCTCGGCTAACATTTCAAAAGCGGATTCGTTATCCACATAATTATTGTAGTAAGCAAACAGATCATCATCTTTCACCCAAGTTTGACGTTGTTCAGCACTGAGTGGGGTGAGTTGGCTTTTCGGCGGATAAATGGTGGCTCGTTCAACGGGCGTTGGCATGCCTTTTTCATCTAAGAACGACACTAATGCCTCACCCACGCCCAAGGTGGTAATGGCGTCGACCACATCCACGCCTTTATTTGCTCGGAACGTTTCTGCTGCGGTTTTCACGGCTTTTTGGTCACGTGGCGTAAACGCACGTAAGGCATGTTGCACACGGTTTCCTAACTGACCTAATACGGTTTCAGGTAAGTCTAATGGGTTTTGGGTGACAAAATAAATGCCGACGCCTTTTGAACGGATTAAACGAACCACTTGTTCGACTTTTTCGATTAACGCACTTGGTGCATTATCAAATAGCAAATGCGCCTCATCAAAGAACATCACAAATTTCGGTTTGTCAGGATCGCCCACTTCGGGTAATTGTTCAAATAATTCCGCCATTAACCACAGCAAAAAGGCGCTGTACATGCGGCTAGAGTTAATTAATTTTTCTGAATTCAGAATATTGATCACGCCTCGTCCATCACGGGTTTGTAGCCAATCTTCCAAATTTAACGCAGGTTCGCCAAACAGTTTATCGGCGCCCTCGTTTTCAAGGGTTAACAAGGCACGTTGAATTGCCCCCACACTGGCTGCAGAGATGTTGCCGTATTGCAGTTGGAATGTTTTGGCGTTATCGGCTAAATATTTCAACATGGCACGTAAGTCTTTTAAATCAATTAACAGTAAGCCTTTGTCATCTGCCACTCGGAATAAAATATTCAGCAAGCCCTCTTGGGTTGGATTGAGATTTAATAGGCGAGAAAGCAACATTGGCCCCATTTCGGAAATCGTGGTACGCAAAGGAATACCCGTTTCACCGAATACATCCCAAAATGATACAGGGTAGCCGTTGAGATAATCTTCTCCCCCTAAATCAAATTGTGTAATTCGTTCGGCAATTTTGCCTTGCATGGCGCCTTTGACGGTCATGCCCGAGAGATCACCTTTTACATCTACCAAAAATACGGGTACACCGTTGTCACTCAAGGATTCCGCTAATTTGCGCAAGGTGACGGTTTTCCCGGTTCCGGTGGCGCCGGCAATGAGGCCGTGGCGATTGGCCATTTTAGCGTTGATACCAAAAGATTGGCCGGCACTGTTACGTGCAATTTCAAAAATGTTCATAAACTGTCCTTCTGTTGTAAGATATACGCATAATAAGAGAAAAACATTGGTTAGTCAAAAATGAAATTTTTGTGATCTTGATTCCAAAACGAAGAAAAAGATCTCGCTTTTTTTTCATATTCCCCGTAGCCTAAAATTCCTGAAAAATTAACCGCACTTTATACCCATGAAAAATATTGAATCTTTATTACGTCTTATGCAAATCCCCTATCTTGGGCCCAATGCGATTCAAACATTGTTAACCCAGATTTCGTTACAAACGTTGCTGAATTATGATAGCGCTGCCTTTCAGCATATGGGGTGGCAAGACAAGCAAATTCAGCGTTGGTTTCACCCTGAACAGAAATATATCGAGCCAGCGTTAGCTTGGCAACAAGCCAGTGGTGAACATCATATTCTGGCCTTTAATCAACCCGAATACCCCTCACTGTTAAAGCAAATTAACAGCGCAGCGCCCTTGTTGTTTGTCAAAGGGGCGGTGGAAAATCTCAATCAAGCGCAATTAGCTATTGTGGGTAGTCGAGATTGTTCTCATTATGGTGAATATTGGGCGAAATATTTTGCTCGTGAACTCTGTAATGCGGGGTTTATTATCACCAGTGGCTTGGCCATTGGCATTGACGGCTTTGCGCATCAAGCTGTGGTGGAGCGACAAGGTAAAACTATTGCAGTGTTAGGCAGTGGACTCAACCATATTTACCCGAGTAGGCACAAGAAACTAGCCGAACAAATTCTCGCCAATAATGGTACATTAGTGTCTGAATTTTTGCCCATGCAGCCGCCAGTGGCTAATAATTTCCCTCGACGGAATCGCATTATCAGTGGCATGTCGCAAGGGGTACTCGTGGTGGAGGCGAATTTAAAAAGCGGTTCATTGATTACCGCTCGCTATGCGCTAGAACAAAACCGAGATGTGTTTGCTTTGCCGGGTAATTTGCATAATCCATTTAGCCAAGGTTGCCATCATCTCCTCAAACAAGGGGCCACACTTACGGAAAACGTGCAAGATATTATTGAAAATCTCGCCCCTTATTCTTTGCCTATGGCACAAACAACGGCTGCCACAGGCCATGCAGAATTGCCTTTTGATCAGATTGAACCGAGCCACCCTGAACTTTATGCGTTAATTGGTTATCATCCGATCAGCATTGATGAATTAGCGGAGCAATCAAAGGTGGCTGTTGATGTGTTACTTGGTCAATTATTGGCTTTGGAATTGGAGGAGTTGATTGAATGTGAACGAGGACTCTATAAACGGAGGTTGTAATAGTCCTCTCACAAAGGCGTTAAATTTCGCTAATTAGCTATGGTGATAATCTTTCTATGATCCAACTGCTATTGACTAAACGATAGCGGATCCGATCATGCAAGCGACTTGGTCGTCCTTGCCAAAATTCAATCACTTCAGGGATCACCACATAACCGCCCCAATGGGGAGGCCGAGGTACTTTTAAAGGGTGTTTAGCGGCAATCATGGCAGCTTTGGTCAGGAGTTGATTTTTGCTCGAAATCACCGCACTTTGCTCACTGGCCCATGCACCTACTTGGCTGGTATAAGGGCGAGTGGCAAAATAAGCATCGGATTGTTCAGGGGATAATTTTTCCACACATCCCTCAATTCTTACTTGCCGTTCCAATTCGCCCCAAAAGAAATTCAAGGCAGCAAAAGGTGTATGGCTTAAGGCTCGGCCTTTTTGACTGTGATAATTCGTAAAGAAAACAAACCCTTGTGCATTCACTTCTTTAAGCAGCACCACACGGCTGCTCGGTTTACCTTGCTCGTTGATCGTGGCCAAATTCATGGCGGTAGGCTCACAAACCTTGGCAGTGATTGCCTCATTTAACCAACGTTCAAACTGTTTTAGCGGATCTGCAAGGCACTGTTTACGTGATAAGGCCTGTTTGCTGTAATCTTCTCGAATATTGTGTAAATCCATCATTTATTCCTTATACAATCCCCTCTCCCTTTGGGAGAGGGCTAGGGTGAGGGTAATCCATTCATCGCATTAATAAGGCGAATTTCGTCAAATTTAGGGATATCTTCGGCAAAAATAGGGATTTCTTGTACTATGCCTTGTTGTAATAAACAGGCTCGTTGCGTCCCTTTTAATAACGGGCTATCAGGGGTGAACCATTGTTCGCCTTGACGAAAAATTAAATTGCCAATGCTGCAATCCGTTACTTTACCTTGTTTAATAATTATAATTTCATCTGCCTCACCTTTTTGAGCGAGCAATTTGTTGAGCATGTGCCGATCTTGATATTTCAAGCGGTAATCAATGTCATTGCAAATCACGGGTCGAAATGTTTGATATGTTCTGCGTTGATAAGGAAACAATTCAATATGATAGTCCGCTTGATTATAGGCAAGACGACAACGTAGAATCGGGTGGTGAAGTACGGTGTGATTTTTCATGTTTTTTTCGATAATGTCGTAAAGATCGTGAATTTTCACCGCACTTTCCCCATAAAACTGTCGTAATGAGGTTTCATAGCGTTGTTGATGATATAGGCTGTTTTTGATTTTTCCCTGTTCAATGCAAAGGGTCTCAAATAATGGAAAATTCATCATCATGTTTTCCCTAACGGCACATAAATTTTTTGTAATAATTCGTTATACTCTTGATCGAGCTGACTTTTTCTTGTAATGCCACCACCACTACGAAAATACAGCTTGCCATCACATTGCTCAATAAAACGAATAGCGACCGCACTGTCGACGCTTTCTCCGTCAAAAATGCCAAATACACCCGTATAATAACCTCGTTCTTGCCCCTCGGCTTGTTGAATAATTTCCACGGTTTTTTCTTTGGGCGCACCACTAATGGATCCCGCAGGCAATAACTGGGCTAATATAGTGCCAATATTTTCTTGCCAGTTTTCTCTCAAATTGCCGATGATCTCCGAACTTGTCTGTAAAATCGCCCCCTTTTCGGTTTCAATCCGTTCGACATAACGAAAACGCCGCACTTCAATCTGTTGCGCTACGGTGGCCAGATCGTTTCGCATTAAATCGACAATCGTATAATGTTCCGCTTGTTCTTTTTCAGATTGCAATAATTGTTGTTCTGCATTCGGCAAATTCGCATCAATAGTGCCTTTCATAGGATAGGTAAAGATTTGATTTTGCTTGATTTTGATGAAACATTCTGGCGAAAAACACACAAAATGAGGCGGATAATACAATTTATAACGGGCTTGGCTTTGCTCGAAAAAGTCGAGTAAAGAAAAATTCGTTTGTATTTCAGTTGGATAGGTCAAGTTCAGTAAATAAGAATTGCCCTGTTGTAGTGCTTGTTGAACCTGCTCAAAGCCTTGTTGATAGCGCTGTGGATCGAGCGAAAATGCGGTGAAATGTAACGGCGTTTTTGACCGCACTTTTCTATTCAATTTATCGTGATAATTCGTTTTGCCTGTAATCTCAAAATATAATGGTGCTTTTTCAATTTGATCCAGTGGCCAAATAAGCGGTTTTTTCTGTTCAAAATCAATCAGAAAGAAAAAAGGTTGGCGTTGTTTGCCAAAATCATTAGCTTGTGCAACAAAAGCGTTAAATGGCATAAACTATCACTTCAATGGAAAAATAAATATGCTCAAGTTTAGCCGAATCATTTATAATGGCAAGGTTTTTATTTTACCGAACTGAGATGATGACCGCACTCGCCATTATTAATAACCACGATTCTTTTACCTACAATTTAGTGGACTTAGTCCGCCGTTTAGCTGTGGATTTTGAGGTAATCAATGTGGAAAACGTGAACATTCAGGCGCTCGATCGTTTTAGTCATATTTTGCTTTCCCCTGGCCCCGATGTGCCACAAGCCTATCCTCAACTCTTTGAAATATTAGCCACTTTTTATCAAACTAAAGCCATTTTAGGCGTGTGTCTTGGTCATCAAACGATTTGCCAGTTTTTCGGCGCGACCTTGTTTAATTTACCAGAGGTACGACATGGCCAAAAACGGCTGTTAAAAGTACGGTCTGAATCTGCCTTATTTCAAGGGTTGCCTGAGCAATTTCACATTGGCTTATATCATTCTTGGGCGGTTTCTCATACCGATTTTCCCACGGAATTGGCCTGTATTGCAACCTGTGATGATGAGATTATTATGGCCATCCAACATCGTCAGTGGCCGATTTTTGGTGTGCAATTTCATCCCGAGTCCTATATGTCGGAACAGGGTCTGTCGGTACTGAAAAATTTTCTCAATTTGGAATCCAGATCACATTTTTGATAAAAAGATCAAAAAAACACTTGATACTGTTTTTAAGAACAGATAATATATGCTCAAATTTACAGCTTAACAACTATTAAGGTTAACACCATGGCAAAAGACGACAAAAAAGCAAAACCCACCGCAAAAGAAAATTCTTCTAAAGAGGACAAAGCCAAAGCCCTTGCGGCGGCACTGGGTCAAATTGAAAAACAATTTGGTAAAGGCTCTATTATGAAATTAGGGGATTCACAAACCCTTGATATTGAATCTATTTCTACTGGCTCCATTGGCTTAGATGTGGCCTTGGGAATAGGTGGTTTGCCAATGGGGCGGATTGTGGAAATCTACGGCCCTGAATCTTCGGGTAAAACCACATTAACCCTGTCTGTGATTGCCCAAGCCCAAAAAGCGGGCAAAGTCTGTGCATTTATTGACGCGGAGCATGCTTTAGATCCGATTTATGCGGCCAAATTGGGCGTTGATGTGAAAGAACTCTTTATTTCTCAACCTGATAACGGTGAACAAGCCTTAGAAATCTGTGATGCCTTAGTGCGTTCAGGGGCGATTGATGTGATTATTGTGGACTCTGTGGCTGCTTTAACCCCGAAAGCGGAAATTGAGGGTGACATGGGGGATTCCCATGTGGGTTTACAAGCACGTTTGATGTCACAAGCCTTGCGTAAGCTCACGGGGCAAATTAAAAATTCCAACTGTTTAGTGGTGTTTATCAACCAAATTAGAATGAAAATTGGTGTGATGTTTGGTAACCCAGAAACCACCACCGGCGGTAATGCGTTAAAATTCTATTCTTCCGTGCGTTTAGATATTCGCCGTATTGGCGCAGTAAAAGACGGGGATGAAATTATTGGTAATGATACCCGTGTGAAAGTGGTGAAAAACAAATTGGCTGCACCGTTCCGTCAAGCAGAATTCCAAATTCTCTATGGCGCAGGGATCTCGAAAAATGGCGAATTAATTGAACTCGGCGTGAAACAAAAATTAGTCAATAAATCGGGCGCTTGGTATTCCTATGAGGGTGAAAAAATTGGCCAAGGTAAGGCAAATGCGATTAAATGGTTAGAGGCAAACCCTGAAGCCACTGCACAATTAGAAGCAAAAATCAGAAAAGCCTTATCAGAAAATCCTGAACAAGCCTTGTTGCCAAATGAGGATGACAAAGATCAAAATGATGAGGTCGTGGATGAAACAAATGATGTCGATTTTTAACCTAAAAAATCGGTTAATTGTTTAACACGCTTAAAAGTGCGGTGAGAAAGACCGCACTTTTTCCCATAAGGATCGCCTCATGTCATCTCTTGCCTTAAATTATCTGATTAATCTACTGGCTCGCCGTGATTACAGTGAATATGAAGTGCGCTGTAAAATGCAGGAAAAAGCCTTTAGTGAAGAGGATATTGATCAAGCCCTTACTCATTGCCAACAACGAAATTGGCAAAGTGATCAACGTTTTGCGGAAAATTACCTGAATTATCGTGCTAACCGTGGTTTTGGTGTCAATCGAATTAAACAAGAATTACGCCAACTAAAAGGCGTTAGTTCAGAAGTAATTCAAGTCGTGCTGGAACAAAGCGAAATAGATTGGTCTGCGATGGCATTGGACGTGTTAAGCCGAAAATTTCCACATTATCAAGATAAATTAGATATCAAAACAAAACAGAAAATTTGGCGTTATATGCTTTCCCATGGATTTTATGCGGAAGAATTTGTGGATTATCTTGGTTCGGGGATGGATTTCAACGAATAAGCAAAATTGGCGGAAGGTCATGGGAGTCGAACCCACCCAGGACTGCTGGCAGCCCTAACAGGATTTGAAGTCCTGCCACTTCACCAGAAATGACGACCTTCCAACGGGTAGCCACTTTAACGTAATTCCCCTTTTAATTCAAGTCTGGGATAAAATTGTTGTATAATAACCGTATTCCTTAGCCAACAGCAGATAAAACAGGGTGTAAAATGACCGCACTTTTTCAACAATTACCCGCCGTCGATAAGTTACTCAAAACCCCACAAGGGGAAAATCTTGTGGCACAATTTGGCCATACTGCCGTGGCAAATGTTTGTCGCCAACAGTTGCAACAAGCACGAGAGCAAATCAAACAAACGCAGCAACTTCCTGACTATTTTCAGGATCTTGCCCGCACAATCAGCGAAATTGAGCAACAACTTATTCAACAAAGCCAAGTGCAAATCCAATCCGTGCATAATTTGACCGGCACAATTTTACACACCAATTTAGGCCGAGCCTTGTGGTCAAATACGGCGCAGCAAGCTGCAGTCAATGCGATGTCTGGCAATGTGGCACTAGAATATGATTTAGAGGCGGGTCAACGGAGCCATCGAGATCATTATATCAGTGAATTGATCACTCAACTGACGGGTGCCGAGGCAGCTTGTGTGGTGAATAATAATGCGGCGGCCGTATTATTAATGCTAGCGACCTTTGCAAAAGGCAAGGAAGTGATTATTTCTCGGGGGGAATTAATTGAAATCGGTGGCGCATTCCGCATTCCAGATATTATGGCACAAGCGGGTTGTCAATTAGTGGAAGTGGGTACCACCAATCGTACCCATTTAAAAGATTATCGCCACGCAATTAACGAAAATACCGCCTTTTTGATGAAAGTTCACAGCAGTAATTACCAAATTTGTGGTTTTACGCATGCTGTCGACGAGCAACAATTAGCCGAATTGGGGGCAGAATTTCACATTCCTGTGATCAGCGATCTGGGCAGTGGAGCATTAATTGATTTAAGCCAATATGGCTTACCGAAAGAGCCGACCGTACAAGAAAAATTAGCGCAAGGGGTGGATTTAATTTCATTTTCAGGAGATAAATTACTCGGGGGCGTGCAAGCGGGCATTATCGTGGGCAAAAAAGCCTTAATTGACCAACTACAAGCTCACCCGCTTAAACGTGCATTGCGTTGTGACAAAGTGATCTTGGCCGGTTTAGAGGCAACATTGCGTTTGTATTTGCAGCCAGAAAAATTAACTGAAACCTTGCCAACCTTGCATTTACTCACCCAATCTATGACACAATTAACTGAAAAAGCCGAAAAAGTGAAACAGCAGTTATCTCAGCAACTTGCGAGTTTTTCGATGCAAATCGAATCCAGTTCGGCTCAAATAGGCAGTGGTTCGCAACCATTAGCGACAATTCCGTCGGTAGCGGTAACCATTTCAAGCCAAATTAGCGGAAAATTAACCGCACTTTTACAGGCTTTGAAACAGCTTTCCGTTCCAGTGATTACCCGAGTGGAACAAGATAAAATTTGGTTAGATATGCGTTCTTTAGCGAATCTTGAACAATTTCTCGTCACTTTAGGGGGGCTGCCTCGCCTATGATTATTGTCACCTCTGGCCACGTTGACCATGGCAAAACCGCTTTATTGCAGGCCTTAACGGGCACCCATACCGCCCATTTACCGGAAGAAAAAAAACGGGGTATGACTATCGATCTGGGTTATGCCTATTTGCCAGTTGGCGACAAGATTCTGGGTTTTATTGATGTGCCAGGGCATGAAAAATTTCTTGCCAATATGTTGGCGGGGTTGGGGGGCATTCATTATGCCATGTTGATGGTGGCCGCAGATGAGGGGATTCAAGCGCAAACGGTGGAACATTTAGCCATTTTACGTCAATTACAATTAGAGGAAATCCTGTTAGTTATCACCAAGGCGGATCGAGCGAGTTCAACGCAAATCGATGAATTAATCCAACAAATGACAGCAGATTATGCGTTTTTACAGGGCAGCCCAATTTTTGTTACTTCCGCCACCACGCAACAAGGCATTAGCGAATTACGCGAATTTTTAACCGCACTTCCCAATTTAGCCGCTCCCAATAAACCTTTCCGTTATGCCATTGACCGTGTTTTTAGCATTAAAGGGGCAGGCACAGTGGTTACGGGCACCGCATTAAGTGGCGTTGTGAATGTGGATGATGAATTGTTTTTATCTCAAGGTGAAAAAGTTCGCATAAAAAATATTCACGCACAAAACCAACCCACAACACAAGGCGTAGCTGGGCAGCGATTAGCCTTAAATCTGCATTCCTCGTTAGATCGAGAGGCGATTCAACGGGGCGATTGGTTGTTTGAGCAAGCGCCTCCATTGCCCACAGATCGGCTGACTGTGATGCTCAATGCGGAAATTCCTTTGTTGGAAAATCAAGCGGTACATGTTTATCATGCCACCAACCATAGCTTGGGAAAATTATCCTTATTAACCACCAAAACTTTATCTGCACAGCAGTCTGCTTACGCTGAAATCCTCTTGGATAAACCGCTATTTTTGTGTTTTGCCGACAAGTTAATTTTACGCAGTGGGGATAATAAACAGTTGATTGCGGGTGCAGAGGTGTTGGAAATTCATTCTCCGAAACGCCATAAACGTAGCGAAGTGCGATTGGCATTTTTGCGAAATTTACAACAAGCCGAGAATGCCACAGCACGCATTGCCTTGTATTTACAGGAAAAAGCGGTAGATGTGAAAGCGTTGTTGTGGCAAGAACAGCTTAATGCGTCGGCATTGACGGATATCTTAACGCAAAATCACGCAGTGCGTTTTCAAGATTGGTGTTTTAGTACCACTTATCAGGCGGAAAAAAATCAGCAAATTCTCACCGCGCTGTCGAATTACCACCAGCAACACCCTGATCAAGTGGGTTTAGGCAAAGCGCGTTTATACCGAATGGTCGCCCTGAATCAACCTGAAAAATTGATTTATCATTTTATAGATACGCTCTTAGCCCAAGGCAGATTACAACAAAGCCGTGGTTGGTTACATTTACCTGAACATAAAATTGAGTTTACCCCACAAGAACAAGCGTTATGGAAACAGGTTCTTGCGGAATTTGTTGTTCAAAATGGGCAGCCATTATGGGTGCGTGACATCGCTAATCAATTATCGTTGGATGAAACGTTGATGCGGAATTTTTTGTATAAGGCGGGCAAATTAGGCTATTTGACCCCCATCGTTAAAGATCGTTTTTTCCTCACTGAAACCTTGTATCGTCATGCTAAGATTATTAAAAATAGCATTGAGAAACAAGGGGATATTTCCGTTAATCAGTTGCGAGATGAATTGCAATTTGGGCGAAAATTGACGGTGCAACTGATCGAATATTTTGATCGCTGCGGCTTATTACGACGCAAGGGCAATGTGCATGTATTGCGTGATGGGGAGCTGTTTGAGTAGGCCAAGCGTTATGTCGCTTGGCCTCAGTTCGGCCAAGTCAAGGCGTTTATTTAAAATAATGAATATGCTTATCTGGAAAAAGCCGATCAATGATATTCTTCAATTTAGTATTAGTATTCCGTTGCTTTTTGCCTAAGGGTAAGGCTCGCCAGTCTTTTTCTGCTAGCAATGTAAGACAATCTTGTAGCGACAAGTTTTTTAATTGGGCATTCACAAAGAAATCGGCTATCATTTGATTCCATTCGGTTTTATTGCCCCAATAATGTCCGATAATTGTATTGCAAGGCTGTAAAGGTTGATGCTGATTTAACGCCACAGAAAAAGAAAATTGTTCCACTAATCTACGTTCACAATTTGTACTACAAATTTCGTCACAGAATCCTATCGCAAGTGCAAGGATGGCTTGAGCCTTTTCTGCGGGTAAAGCAATTACTCCCGCATTCCACATCGCAGTATCAGAGGTGATTTTAATATTCGCAACGTTTTTTCCCTTCAAAGTGCGGTGCATTTTTTGCCAAGTTCGGCGAGATTTATCACCTAATGCGCCTTCTTTCAAGTGCATAAATGTCTGCCCTTGATTAAGCTGGCGTTGCATTGCGGTTAATGATGAGGCTAAAAACGTATCGCTATCCACATAGAGCAAATGTTGAGTGGGATATTGGGCTTGAACCGTTTGCAGCGCCTTAATTTTTACACGCCAAAAGAACTGATATTTTCCTTGCCATTGCTGTAAGGTGGTTTGGTCAATTTCAATAAATTCAATACGATCACCAAAAATACGGTAAAAATCTGGGCGATCGGTGATGACAATCACTTTTTCAATCTGCGGATCTCGCAAAAAAGTTAAAATGGCAAAACAGGCTTGATAATGGTTTTCGAGCCGTTCACCGAAAGTGAGTAAGGTTAAATTCATTGTTATGTTCCATGCTCGTTTAATTTTTTGTGGAGAATTTAATTGTATCTATCTTCAAGTTGATCAATTTCTGATTCAGCGACTTCTCTAAAAATACATGGTGGTTCAACGCCGTAAGCATTCAGTTTGTTTAATTGTAGTAATCCAGTTAGATAATCTGATGGCATTCTAATTGGATACGCTTTATCCAATAATTTTCTTGCTCCATTGAGCGTAATTAAGTAGGCATCTGTCATGGTAATGACACGTCTAGAAGTTTTGAATGGGGTGCGGTAGCGTACTAATTTATAAGTTCTAAATATTTTACGCTTACAAGGCCAATATCTCGTTTTATTATGATCTAAAAAGATAATTTCTCGTCTTGCGGGCACTTTTTTCAACACATCTGAAATAATCCTTTTAAAATCGTGATGAATGATAATATCATCTTCAAAAATAATAGCTTGTTCAATCTGTTGCTTAACCATATATTCATAAAACTTAATATGGCTCATTGCACAACCGATTTCACCAATGGTCAGCGGTTTTTTCGCTCGATACTTTTTAGGGTAAAATTCATAATCAACTTGTGCAAGTTGCTCTTCATTGAGGTCTTTACCATAAACCGCATCAACAAATTGAAAAGGAATATTTAAAGCATTAAAACGCTGTGTAATGACTTCTCGGCGAGGTGAGTGTTTAAGACTGATGACAAAAATGGGAGGAGTACAAGGGTTCATATTCTGTTTCTCAAAACAACTTTTATTGGATAACGGTTTGTATTATAATCCAGTTAGATTATATTTCCAATACAATCCTTAACTCATGAATAACTACATCATCAGTCTAAAAACTGCTGCCCAACGCCGAGAGCATATTTGCAACGAATTTGGTAAACAAGCGATTCCATTTCAGTTTTGTGATGCGGTTACATCAAATGATTTTCAACGGGAAGATATCAGAGCCTTATTGTCCAATATTCATCAATCTAAATTAGCTAATGGAGAAAAAGGATGCTTTCTCAGTCATTTAAGTTTATGGAAAAAATGTATTGATGAGAATTTACCTTTTATCAGTATTTTTGAAGATGATATTTTATTAGGTGAAAGCATTTTTATGTCAAGATCAATGGCTATGGGAGCGATTTTCATTGGATAGTTCATTTATTTTACGATTTGAAACTTTTTTAATACCAGCTAAAACTCATTCCACTACCATTGCAAATTATCAACAACGAGAATTTAAGTTGCTTAGTGAAGTACATTTGGGTACAGCAGGTTATTTGATCACTCAAAGTACGGCTAAATTTCTATTAGAAATAATAAAATCATTACCAGCGGATAAACTTGATGCTATTGATGAACTGATGTTTAGGCATTTTTTACCATTAAAAATTTATCAACTATCTCCCGCACTTTGTGTGCAAGAAATGCAATATAATAACGAAGATAGTCTGTTATTTAGTCAAATTGAATTAGAAAGAAAATTGGTTAGAGATAGTCATCGGGTTAAAATAAAAAGAACATTGTTAGAAAAAGTAATGCGAGAAATTGTTAGACCCTTTGAAAAACACAGAGCTAGAAAATTAGAGAAAGAAAGAGAAAAATACGTAACTAAATTCTTATAATTTAAAAAGGTATAAAATGATGAAAATTGCAGTACAGTTATTTGGACATATGAGAACATTTGAAAAATGTTTTGATAGGTTGAATGAAATGTTATTATCTAAATATGATTGCGATATTTTTATACATACATGGGATGTATTAGATCACTCTTGGGATAAAATGAATAATATTGAATTATCATCAGATATTGTAAGACAATATAAGATTGAAAAATCCAAAGACAATAAATTATATAATAAGATTTTAGCATTATATTCACCTAAAGTTGTTTGTATTGAAACTCAAAATATGTTCAAAATTGAAGGGACTTACAATTCAAATAATAGCTTCAATGAAACTTATCCTAATCCTTGTTATGCAGTAAGCTTAAACGCTATGAAATATATGTTGTATAGTATGGTATCTGTAAATGAACTCAGAAAAAACTTTGAGTCTGAATATAATATAGAATATGATTACATATTATTTATTAGACCTGATGTATTGCTAGGCGAATTATTTGATATTTCTCTATATGAGAATGAATTTAAATACTCTGAAAATAGTGTGATTAGTTTTTGTGGTTACCCTAATATTAGTATCTATAATAGAAGATTTGAAGTGGGTTTCATAGGTATAGATATTATTCTTTTAGCAAAACCAAATACAATGAATAAATTATTTAAATCTCTATCTGTTTTTGAAAAATGTTATTTAGAGTATCCTAATATTTTCAAAGGCTATAATGTACACCCTGAAAATTCATTCAAGGAAACAGCATTATTGCAAGGGATTAACCTACGATATTATATTTTAGATTATAAATTAATAAGAAAAGAATCTGAAATAATAATGATGGATTCAAGTAAATACCCTGCGGGTTATTATTGTAATTATATAGGATTAAGTAATGAATTAAATAAGCAGAAAATGAAAACAAAAAAATACAAAAAAATATATAAGGCATATAGTGTATTATTAATATTGTTTCTGATATTTTTTATTATAAATTTAGTATAATATATAAAACTGTAAATTATCTTGACCAATCATAATATAATCTTAACGCATTGGCCAACATGGCTTTTTGTCTATCTGGTTTATCAAAATGCAATGGAATCATGGATAAAAATAATAATATGGTTGGTGGAATAACTATTTTATTATTGATATTAGGGATAATTTCTTTATCCATAAAAATTTGTTGTATACTTTTTAGTCTTTCATCCAAGTTAAATGATAATTTAATTCCAGATTGTTTAGTGTTCTCAAAAATGAACGAATCAGCAATAATAAAATCGTATAATCCAATAAAAGAATGAGCTAGTTTGGCTAAATCATATATTTGGTTACCATAAATGGTGAGTTCCTGTTGGTAATTTAATCCTCTAGGATCAATTACCTTAATTGTATTACTACGTGAATCAAATAAAATATTACTAAAACAAAGATCACCATGTAAAACCGCTGGGATAATAGGTAGATTGAGTGTGTAATCAACACATTCTTTAGCAATATCTAATACGCAAGGCAAGGTTACACCATTATAAATAACCGATTGTTCAAAATTGATGTCAGTTTGTTGAGCATATTCAGATAATCGGTTGTAGGTTTTATTGGCAAAAATATGAATAGAATCTTGCTGGATTTTTTCTAACAGCGTATCATCTAGTTGATTAATACATTCTCTTGATTCTCTCATATAAAATGAAATCATATTTAAGATATTATCCCAAAAAACAGGGGCATTTTTGCCATGCACAAAAATTTCATTTAAGGGAATATAAGAAAGATATTCTGTTTCATAAAAATAACGCCCTTGCTCATCATAACCTGATTGAATTAGCTGGGGAATAAAACGTTTAAGTTGATTTGGAATATTTTTAAACCAACTGGATTCTGCCTCTATTTTAATTTGTGGAGAACCTGATTTCCAAACCACACCATTGTTAATCGCTAAATTATTAAATGCTCTTTGTGTTGTGATGGCGGTTCTTGAATTAAAGTAAGTATTGATATGTCCTAAATCATACCAATTATCCACTATAATACGCTCAACATCATATTCGTCCGCATATAAGTGAACAGATTTGGTGAAATTTCCCTGTGTGGCAGAAAGGAATTTGATAAAGTCATAGATATATGCAAAAGAGAAATAACCACACCATACGGCGTTATCTTGATTTTTTTCAATCTCCCAAGTGTATTCATCTCGTGCAAAAGCGAGACCGATACAATCATGCTTAGTTGGCATCATGGTTAATAGGGTATCACCATGTAAAACTCTGAGTGGTTTTACAAGATTAATTGTAGTTAATAGTGAATTAAGCACATAAAGCATTGCCATGCCTAAGCTAATATTATTTGGAACCAATATCACATCAATAGATAATTGTTTAATTAAATTGGTTTCATCAATATTTAGCTGATAATCTTGTGGTAAGGATAAGACAATATGGTTATCATCAGGAAAATTTTTTCTTAAATTTTCAATTTGATAAGTGAGTAGCTTTTTGTTTCCAATCGGGAGAAATACAGGTGGAATGTTACCAAACTCATTTTTAAATTCGGAAACCACATAATCTGCAGAGTTAATGACAATCATCTTATTCTTTGTCCATTTGGGTTATGTTTCTAATTTCATCATAGCTTAAGTTGATAAATTCATCGGGGCGAATAGCACGATCATCTACATAAAATCCATCAAAACCACACCAAGGTTTGCCCACATAAATTTCATCAAAAGGAACCTGATGTTTATTTAACCATTCAATAATGACAGGTAAGGTATGGATATTAATTTTACCTAGGTTGTTTTCATAGGTTCGCATGTTGCGACTGGAGCTAATCACAATCTCAAAACCTTGGGCTTTATATGCCATAATTTTTTCAATAATTCCGTCCACAGGAACGGCATTGGCATAATCACCGTGGGTTGTTTTGGTAATCGTATTATCAAGATCTAAAATTAATCGTTTCATTATTGACCTTTCAATTTTATTAATTGTTCATATTCATCAGGTACGCCACAAAAATCAATTTCATGCGGTTTAATAGTTTGGTATTTAACCGTTTTACCTTGTTGAATAAGTAGATTGTACAATGGTGCAATATAAAATTCACCTTTAACTTGTAAATCATTTTTCAAGGCTTTCTCAAATAGTTGGCAGAAGACTTTTTGGCTTTTAAAGAAATACAATCCGTCACTACATAAATTGGAAATTCTGTCTTTTTCCGTAGTTCTAATCACATTTTGATTTTGATCTGGTTGCACAAAAGACCAATGAGTACCTTCACCCTCAAACACTTCTAAATAGCCATCGCAATCATTAATAAAATCAGGTTTTATATAGTCATATCTAATGGTATCAATATTAAAAATCGTCAAGGGAAAATCATCATGATATTGTTGTAATGCCAAATAAGCCGTCTCTGCTTGCCCTTTGGTATCTTGATTAAGGCGAATAATATGGTAATCAACAATGCCCAATTTCTGAACTTTTTCTAGTACAAAAGAGTACGCAAAATCATCTGGGCGAATCACAAAAAGAAAAGGTTCATAATGAAAATAATGCGAAAAAGAGCTTACCGCCCATTCAAATACCGTTCTATTTTGTAAGGGTAAGGCATATTTAGGGAGCGGATAGCCCGCTTTAATAAATCGACTGCTGAGTCCAGCCATAGTGATACAAATCATATAAGGATCCTGATGTTTAATGTTTGTATTATTGCATAATATGTCTTAAACCAAATGACCTAGTTGACGATAAACTTCCGCGCTACTGCGTTTACCTTTGATGTAAAAAGTGAACCTCTAGTATATCATTATTAATTTGGTAAATCATGCGATATCACTTGATTTAATCCCTCTAAATGTTGGGCAGCCGGTAAGTTGTTTAGATTGAAGTGTCAGAGTTTTTTGTTAATTGGATAGTCTTAGCCATATGCGCTACTAGCGTCAAATTTTTATTCATTTTGGAATCAAGATCACAAAAATAGCCCGAAATTTATATTTTACTGATGTTAAGACCTTAGTGAAAATTATTGGCTACAAACTAAGGAAAAACAATGAAAACACCTTCTCGCTATATTGATCTAACCACCGACTATGGATTCAAAAGAGTCTTTGGCACAGATGTGAATAAGGATTTACTTATAGACTTTCTCAATGAACTTTTTCAAGGCAAAAAAGTGATCAAAGATCTTACTTATAATAAAAATGAACAACAGGGCGATACTGCCGAACAAGGGTTGGTGATTTTTGATCTCACTTGTACAAGTGAGGACGACTCGCAATTTATTATTGAGGTACAACGCAGTAAGCAAAATTATTTTAAAGAACGTACCATTTATTACGGCAGCAAACTCATCAGCGATCAAGCCCCTAAAGGTGGTGTACATGGTTGGAATTATGCGATTACTGAAGTTTATGTCATCGCCATTATGGACGGTTTTCACTTTTCTGACAGTAAAGAATATCTACATGATATTTGCCTTTTTGATCAAAAGACAGGGCAAAAATTTTATGATAGACTAGCTTTTATCTACATTGAATTACTGAATTTCAATAAGCCTGAAACAGTACTGGAAAGTGATTTGGACAAATGGTTATTTGTATTGAAAAATATGGCAAGATTGGATAAATTGCCTACGTTTTTGAAAAAGCCTGTTTTCCAGAAACTATTTCAAATTGCCGAGTACAGCAACTTAAACAAAGGGGAAAAACAGATGTACGATGTCAGTTTAAAACGCAAATGGGACGAGTATGCCGTACGTGAATATTGGGAAACCGAAGGTATGCAAAAAGGTATAGAGAAAGGGATAGAAAAGGGTATAGAGAAAGGTATTCAAAAAGGAATACAAGAAACGCAAAGAAAAAATGCGTTAAATATGCTTAATCTTGGATTGAGTTTAGAGATTATTTCAAAATCAGTTGATTTACCCATTGATGAAATTAAAAAACTTTGTAGCCTGTAAAACAAAACCCCAGTTTTCACTGGGGTTAGTTTTATCAAATAGAATCCAAAAACAGATTATTTTGTACCAGGAATACTGAAACGTTTGTTGAAACGTTCTACACGACCACCCGTGTCAACAACACGTTGTTTACCAGTGTAGAATGGGTGGCAGTTGCCACAAACGTCTAAGTTTAAATCTTTGCCCACAGTTGAGCGAGTTTTGATTACGTTACCGCAAGAACAGGTTGCAGTCACTTCTTTATATTCTGGGTGAATACCTTGTTTCATAGAAAACCTCAAATTGAAGCCATGTCGCTATAAGAACTATCCGAATTGAATATTCAAACACCACATGTGATTAATAATACGCTTTCGAATTTTTGATTCAAATTCTGAAAGCACGAAAAAGATGACAAATTATACCGAAAAAAAGGAATTATTCAAGGGAGATTTTGTGCAAATATGTCTTAAACCAATGAATTCCATCTTCCATATCAAAATCTTTGGTATTATTTGAGTGGGCGATTTTTTCTTTAGTAAGGATACGATAATGAGGGATCGCAAGATTGGGATTGATCAATGGCGTCCACTGTCCTAAATTAGGTTCACAGTTGGCGAAAAAACTAATTAACGGTTTGTTGAAGGCACAAGCTAAATGGAGTGATCCTCCGTCTACCGCAATGACGAAATCACTACTCGCTATCAAACTGAAAAATTCGGTTAAGCTCGTTTTTGGGGAGCATTGTATGGCTATTTCTGGGGCAGCTTGACACAATGTTTGTGCATATTCATTGGCGGTGGCGGTGTAGCTTAGTAGGCATTGTACTTTTTTGCATAGATCCTCAGATATTGCTTTCCGTAAAAAAGTCGCAAGTTCTTGTGGTGGGATCTGGCGTTTACTTCCTTGAGGGCAAAGCAATAGACGTATTTTGTGTGCTGGCCAAAGTGCGGTAATATTTTCAGGTGTTTTTTCGGGAATCTGAATGTCACTGCAAGGTGCGGGTAAATCCACGATTTCAGCGAGGAAAGAATGGTTTAAATAATGGCTTAACGGCGAATTATCTGCTTGCGGTGAATGGTAGTCATAATTTTTTATGTTATTGAGATTATAGTGCTTTTTATTATATTTGCGAAAGATCCAAATCCATTTTGGCTTGAGCAGCAAATCGGCAAATAAAGAGGATGAATTGAAATTATTTTCAAAATCCAATAATAAATCCCATTGTTTACGTTGTTTCAAATAATTCCTTAATTTTCGTGGGATCAATTGGTCGACAACAGGGCAATGGGCAAAAATTGCTTGATTAGTTGGGCTAACCAATACACCAATTTTGGCTTGTGGAAAAGCGGACTTAAGTTGTTTTAGATGGGCAGTATGCACTACGGCATCACCTAGTGCATAACCTAAAGGGCGGAATAAAATAGAGTTGACATGCCTAGGCTGAAATGTTTCATTTGTCTTGTCTTGTCTTGTCTTGTCTTGTCTATTCGGTAATAACGCCACTAATAATTTTTTAAATAGGCTCATAAAATTATTCTCATAAAATCGTTCTAAAAAATAAAAACTGAGCTGATTATATCTTAAAATTTTCCGCTATAATACCGATCAATTTTATTCCACAGAGAAAAATAAATGCAAATTGTTCGTGTCGCTTTAAATGTTCCGCTTATGCGTTGTTTTGATTACCTTTTACCACAAAAGGTAAACATTCAAATCGGCATGCGTGTGCTGGTGCCTTTTGGCGCACGAAAATTAGTGGGCGTTGTGGTAGAACTGCCCGAAACGTCGGATTTGCCACCAGAACAACTCAAACAAGTAATCGAAGTACTTGATGAACAATCTATTTTTAGCGAGCAATCATGGAAATTATTGCATTGGGCGGCAAATTATTATCATGCGCCGCTTGGTGAAGTGTTATTTTCGGCGTTACCAGTGAAATTGCGGGACGGTGAAAGTGCGGTGCAAAAATCGAAAATTTTGTGGAAAATCACCGCACTTGGTGAGCAAGCCTTGCAATCTTGCGTATTGACACGCGCTAAAAAACAGCAAGAGGCATTGCAAGCCTTGACAGTGTCACTTTTAGAAAAAAGCAATAATGATTTTAGTTCAGCCATTTGGTCAGCCTTAAAAGAAAAGCAATTTGTTGAAGAAATTGAGCAACTTGTTGAGATAAAAACGTGGCAACAAACCTTAGGTGATTTGCCTGTGGCAAAAGCGGAAAATCGCTTAACCTTAAATAAGCAACAGGCGTTAGCCTTTACTCAGGTGATGTTTCAGCAAGGGTTTGGGGCGTTTTTGTTAGACGGGGTGACAGGTTCGGGCAAAACGGAAATTTATTTACAACTGATCGAAGAAACCCTGAAAAAAGGTAAGCAAGTTTTAGTGTTAGTACCTGAAATTGGCTTGACTCCACAAACGGTGCAACGGTTTCAATCTCGTTTTAATGTGGAAATTGACGTTTTGCATTCCAACTTAAACGATACACAGCGATTGAATGTGTGGCAACGGGCGAAAATGGGGCAAAGTGCGGTGATTATTGGCACGAGATCGGCGTTGTTCACGCAATTTGCTGCGTTAGGGCTGATTATTTTAGATGAAGAACATGACAGCTCTTTCAAACAACAAGACGGTTGGCGCTACCACGCTCGAGATTTGGCGGTGGTGTATGCAAAACAGTTAGGCATTCCAGTATTGATGGGCAGTGCGACGCCGAGTTTAGAAACGGTACAAAATGCCCTTGTGGGTAAATACCAACATTTATTGTTATCCAAGCGGGCGGGAAATGCGAGCATGGTGCAGAGTCAGGCCATTGATTTAAAAAGACAGAATGTCATCAATGGGTTATCCATTAGCTTATTGAAGAAAATGGACGAGCATTTACAAAAAGGCAATCAGGTATTGCTGTTTTTAAATCGCCGTGGCTTTGCTCCTGTTTTGTTATGCCATGAATGCGGTTGGATGGCGGAATGCCAACATTGCGACAAGCCGTTAACCTATCATCAACATCAGCGTGCTATGCGTTGTCATCATTGTGCCTCACAACGCCCCATTCCACGGCAATGTGCCCATTGTGGTTCAACCAATTTGGTCACCACAGGGCAAGGCACGGAGCAGTTAGAACAGACGTTGCAAGAACGTTTTCCACAATATGGCATTACTCGAATTGATCGAGACAGCACGGCGCGCAAAGGCAAATTGGAAAGCCATTTAAACGATATTCAACAAGGGAAAAGCCAGATTTTAATTGGCACACAAATGCTGGCGAAAGGCCATCATTTTCCGAATGTGACCTTGGTGGCGTTAATCAATGTGGACAGTGGGCTGTTTTCGGTGGATTTTCGCGCAGAAGAACGGTTGGCACAGCTTTATATTCAAGTGGCGGGGCGTGCGGGACGGGCAGAAAAACAAGGCGAAGTGGTATTACAAACCCATTATCCTGAACACCCGTTATTACAATGCTTATTGCAACAAGGCTATCCGGCTTTTGCGCAAGAGGCCTTGCAAACCCGCAAAATGATGGGCTTGCCGCCCTTTAGTTCACAAGCCTTATTTAAGGCACAAAGTCGCCAACGTGCCGAGGCAGAGCGTTGTTTACAACAAATCGCTGATTATTTCTTGCAATGGAAACAGGCCAAAAATCAACCGCAGTTACAGATCCTCGGCGCCATGCCGGCACCTTTTGCGAAAAAAGCGGATCAATATCGTTGGCAGTTGCTGTTGCAACACCCGCAGCGTAGTGTATTACAGCAAGCGCTACGGGATTTTTATGCAGTGCCTGTTGAAAAATCGGGGCAAGTGCGGTTAAATTTAGACGTGGATCCACAAGATCTGTCCTAATCTGCTAGCCAAATGCGCAATAATTGAGTAAAATTAGCGATTATTCATCATTATTACTTATCAATCAACCTATTATCGGAATATTATATTGTGGCACAGCGTGATTACGCCGCACGTAGCGGTTCAAAAAAGAAAAAATCAGGAGTCAATAAATCCTTATTGTTAACCCTTGCCATTGGCATTGTGTTGGCATTCGGGGCAGCGCTTTATTTACTCAAAGAAAAAGCACCAGAGCCAGTGGTTCAGCAAACTCCGTCAGCGAGTCAAGAAGAAAAACATAAAAGCCAGTTACCAAGCCGTATTGAGGAAACCTTTTCTTATATTAAAGAATTGGAAAGTCGTTCTATTACCAATAATCAGCAAGTCGAGTTAAGTGAAAGCCAAAAAGCGGAATTGAAACGCCAACAAGAGGCCGAGCAAGCCCGCCTTGCCGCATTGGATAAACTGAAACAAGCGGAAAGTGCGAAAGCTGCATCAGTTGATGCGACCACAGCAAATAGTACCACGGCGAATACCACAACCACGGCGGCAGCACCAGCAAAAGTCGTGGATGCGAAACCCGCTGGGGTGACAGCGACAAATGCGACAGCGCCATCGGAAACCAATGACAGTGCATTAAAAGCGGAACAAGAGCGTAAAGCGGCTGAGAAAAAAGCCACCGAACAACGTAAAGCCGAGCAGAAAAAGGCCGAACAAGCCAAAGCAGAGGCCGCCAAAAAAGCGGAAACTAAGAAAACCGAAACGCCTAAAAATACGGGTAAATTTGGTCTACAATGCGGCGCCTTTAATGACCGTGCAAAAGCAGAAAGTTTACAAGCCCGTTTAGCCATGGCAGGCTTGAATGCACGGATTACCGAAAGCGGTAAATGGAACCGTGTGGTGGTGGGGCCGATTGGTGATCGTCCGGCTACCGTATCGGTACAACAACAGGCCAGTTCTATTGCGGGTTGCGTGGTGATTGGGATGTAATTTTTTAGAAAAACGTGAGATGGCGAAGTGCGGTGAAAAATCTTGGAATTTTTACCGCACTTTTTTCTTGCGTAAATTTTAAAAACCATTAAAATGAACGAACGTTCATTCATCATGATGTTCATTGCGGTGTTCATTTTGCTGAATGGGGCAGATAAGGCAAATCAGTAAGCCGAGTTATTTTACTGATTTGCTTGTTTTTTTCGTTAAATTAGTTGGTTTTTTATGCAAAATTCAGAACTGGATATGGTAGAGCAAATTTTTGCGGCTACCGAACGACTGATGGCAGATCAAGGATTGCCTAATCTGTCGATGCACAAGATTGCGAAAGAAGCCAAAATTTCTGCGGGTACTATTTATATTTATTTTAAAAGTAAAGAAGAATTACTCGAACAATTTGCTCGGAAAGTATTTTCTACCTTTCGCTCGGAACTGGAAAAAAATGTCGACAACAGTTTGTCATTTTTCGCACAGTACCGACAAATGTGGAAAAATATTTGGCACCATTTATTGGAAAATCCTATGGTGGTGGCCAATTTACATCAATATAAATCCCTCCCAAGATTTCATGAAATCTGTCAAGAAATGGAATCACAAAGTTGTTGGGCGAGCTTTTGTGCAAAGGCGCAACAAGCGAATGTATTATGTGACTTACCTGCGGATATTTTGTTTTCTCTCGGTTTGGAAAGTGCTGTGAAATTGGCTTATCGGGCGCAAGAGTTTCGTGCCAAGCCGCTGCCGTCTAATGCGATGTTAGACATTATTATTGAAAGAACGTGGCGTTCTATTCAAAAAGAAATTTAATTAGTTAGTTATTTACGGAGTTTTTTATGACCCAAATTCAAACAAATAAGCCAAAACGTAGCCATGCTTTCTTATTGAAAGTGGGTTTGCTCGTGGCGGTCATTATTTTTATCGGTGTAATTGGTATGAATATGTTTAAAAACAAAATGATTGCCAATGCTATTGCCAATATGCCGGAATCAGTCAATCCTGTGACCGCCATGGATATTACGGCTAAAGAATGGACGCCAGTGATTACCTCAACCGGTCTTGTTCGTCCGAATCAAGGGGCAATGTTAAGTGCAGAGGCCTCTGGCACCGTGAAACGTATTCTCGTCCAATCAGGCCAAACAGTGAATAAAGGGGATGTGTTGGTTGAGTTAGATAATGATGTGGAAGTGGCGACATTACGTGCTACCGAGGCACAATTACCGGCACTTCGTTTAACTTATCAACGTTATGCTAACTTATTAAAAACCCAATCTGTTTCGCAAACGGAATTTGATAATGCGAAAGCCAGCTATGATCAAGTGGTGGCCACCATCAACTCATTAAAAGCCGCCGTTGAACGTCGTAAAATCGTGGCGCCTTTTGCGGGTAAATTGGGGATTGTGAAAGTCAATGAAGGACAATATATCACCGTGGCTACCGAGATTGTGCGTGTAGAAGATACCTCATCCATGAAAGTGGATTTTGCCCTATCACAAAAACTGTTAGAAAACATTAAAGTGGGTCAAAAAGTCACCGCTACCGCAGACGCACGTTTAGGTGAAACCTTTGCCGCACGTGTCACAGCCATTGATGCCGGTATCAGTTCCTCTACTGGCTTAGTGGATGTGCAAGCGACCTTTGAACCAACTGACGGTCACAAATTACTTTCTGGTATGTTTACTCGCTTAAATATTGCCATGCCGACAAAATACAACCAAGTGGTGATTCCACAAGTGGCGGTGAGCTACAATATGTACGGTGAATTTGCTTATGTGTTGCAACCTTTAAGTGATGAAGATAAACAAAAATTAGCCGATAGCCCGACATTAGACAATACCTATCGTGTGAAACAAGTCACCGTGAAAACCTTAGATCGCCAAGGCATTTATGCCCATATTAACCCCGGTGATTTAAACATTGGTGATAAAGTTGTTACCGCTGGTTTCCAACGTATTAGCAACGGCAGTTTAGTGGTTGTTAAGGATAAAGCCGGTGTGGGTACAGAACAACCAGCCGATAAAACCAATTTATAATTTAAGGGTGTAAATGAATGAAATTTACTGATATTTTTATTAAACGCCCGATTTTGGCGATTTCAATTAGTTTGCTGATCGTGATTCTCGGTTTGCAATCTATTGCGAAATTACCTGTGCGTGAATATCCTAAAATGACCACCACGGTGATCACGGTAAGCACCACTTACCCAGGGGCGGATGCTAATTTGATTCAGGCGTTCGTGACCTCCAAACTGGAAGAGGCCATTGCCCAAGCGGATAATATTGACTATTTATCTTCCATCAGTAGCCCGAGTTCATCTCAGATTACGGTGAAAATGAAGTTAAATACCGATTCAAGTGCGGCATTAGCAGACGTACTGGCGAAAGTGAACTCTGTACGTTCAGAATTACCAAGCGATATTGAGGACCCATCCATTACCTCATCAACTGGGGGTTCAGGGTTAATGTATATTGGTTTTTTATCGGATAAACTCGATTCAAGCCAAGTGACCGACTATCTTCAACGTGTGGTAAAACCGCAGTTGTTTACGGTGCAAGGGGTAGCGAAAGTCAATATTTACGGTGGGGCAGAATATGCCATGCGTATTTGGCTTGATCCACAAAAAATGGCCTCGCAAAATCTGTCAGCACCGCAAGTCATGAGTGCGTTAGCGGCCAACAACGTACAAACCGCCGCAGGTAGCTCAAACGGTTACTACAATATTTATAAAAATAAAGTCGAAACCACCACCACCACCATTGAGCAATTAAGTAATTTAATTATTGATACAGACGGCACCGACCTTGTGCGTTTGCGTGATGTGGCGACTGTTGAATTAAATAAAGAAAGTGATGATACTCGTTCCAGTGCAAATGGTCGTGAATCGGTGGTTATCGGGATTGAACCGACCTCGGACGCTAACCCATTAGACGTGGCGAATGATCTTTATCCTGTCTATGAGCAGATTAAAGCACAAATGCCGGATAGTATTACATCTAATATTCTTTATGACCGCACGGTTGCCATTAACAGCTCGATTAATGACGTAATCCATACTATTTTAGAAGCCGTGGTGATTGTATTAATCGTTATCTTAGCGTTTATCGGTTCATTCCGTGCCATTATTATTCCGATTATCACCATTCCAATTTCCATCATTGGGGTGCTGTTCTTAATGCAAGGTTTTGGTTTCTCCATTAACTTGATGACGTTGCTTGCCATGATTTTAGCCATCGGTTTGGTGGTGGACGACGCCATTGTGGTATTGGAAAACGTAGACCGTCATATCAAAGAAGGCGAAACCCCATTCCGTGCAGCCATTATCGGGACACGTGAAATTGCGACCCCAGTTATTTCTATGACCATTGCCTTAATTGCGGTGTATTCCCCAATGGCATTAATGGGCGGAATTACAGGGACATTGTTTAAAGAATTTGCCTTAACCCTTGCGGGTTCGGTATTTATTTCGGGTGTGGTGGCATTAACCCTATCACCAATGATGTCAGGTGCCATGCTAACCGATCAGCACAGCAGTTTTGAACAACGTGTTAATCGTACACTAAATAAAGTCACCGATATTTATGGTTATTTGCTACGTCTGATTATGTCATCTCGTAAAGCGATTTTGTTATTCTCCGTGATCATTTTCGGCACGATTCCTGTCTTGTTAAATTCCCTTTCCAGTGAATTAACCCCAGCGGAAGATAAAGGGGCATTTATGAGTTTGGCGTTTGCACCGTCGAATATGAACGTGGATTATATTCAACAAGCCGCCAAACAATATGAACACATTATCAATGAAACCGAAGAAAACCAATTCTCGTTGGTGATTGCAGGGGCGCCGACATCCAATAAAGCCTTGATTATCACCACGCTAAAAGATTGGAAAGAGCGTAGTCGTAAACAACCGGAAGTCATGAATGAGTTAAATGCCAAAGCAAAAGCCATTCCAGAACTCTCGATTACCAACTTCTCCATGCCTGAAATTGACACTGGGGAACAAGGGGCAAGCGTAGGGATCGTGTTAATGACCCCAAATGACAATAAAGAGTTAGCTCAGGTTTCACAAGAATTTATGCAAAAAATGCGTGATTCGGGCTTATTCGTGTTTATGAATGTTGACTTAACATACGATACCGCGCAAATGACCATTACCGTGGACAAAGAAAAAGCGGGTGCCTATGGCGTGAGCATGTCAGCGATTTCTAACACCTTAGGCAGTTATTTATCTGCTGCCACCATTACGCGCGTGGATATTGACGGCCGTGCCTATAAAGTGATTTCACAAGTAAAACGTGATGATCGTTTATCACCAGAAGCCTTTAATAACTATTATGTGTCTGCGTCAGACGGTACCAGTGTACCATTAAGTAGCTTGCTTAACTTTACCCTTGAACCCCAACCGGTTTCCTTGGGTAAATTCAGTCAGTTAAATGCAGCGACGATTAGTGCCGTACCTGCGCCAACCACCAAAGTGGGGGACGCCGTGGCTTGGTTACAAGCGGCAGCGAAAGAGTTACCAAAAGGTTATACCTATGACTTTAAAGGCGAATCTCGTCAGTTAGTGCAAGAAGGTAGCTCCCTTGGTGTGACCTTTGCCCTTGCGGTCGTCATCATCTTCTTAGTGTTAGCGATCCAGTTTGAAAGCTGGCGTGACGCCACGGTGATTTTGATCTCCGTGCCGTTAGCCTTAAGTGGCGCCTTGTTAGTGTTAAATATCCTCAGCCTATTAGGCGTCACAGGGGTGACACTCAACATTTACTCTGAAGTCGGTTTGATTACCTTAGTGGGCTTAATCACCAAACACGGTATCTTAATGTGTGAAGTGGCATTAGAAGAACAGCTACATCATGGCGCAAGTCGTATTGACGCAATTATGACCGCTGCCCGTCAGCGTTTACGCCCAATCTTAATGACCACTGCAGCCATGATTGCCGGTTTAATTCCGTTGCTTTATGCGAGCGGTGCCGGTGCGGTGATGCGTTTCAGTATGGGTATTGTGATCGTGGCAGGCCTTGCGATTGGTACATTGTTTACCTTATTCGTCTTGCCAGTGATTTACTCTTACATTGCGAGCGAACACAAACCATTACCAGAGTTTGATGAAAATGCGCCACGTGTGAGTGGTGGAAGTCATCACTAAAAATAACCTCAGAAAACACCGCACTTTGACGGTGTAAAAATAAAGGGTTTTGTCAAATCGTGGCAAAACCCTTTTTACTGCGACAAATCTGCGGATTAACTCAACCAGAACAAATAACCAAAGGTTGCAATCACAAACACGCAGACGAGATTTAAAATAATCCCCACACGAACCATTTCGCTTTGTTTCACTTCACCAGTACCAAACACAATGGCATTTGGTGGTGTCGCTACTGGCAACATAAAGGCGCAAGAGGCACCAAGACCGATAATTAAGGCTAACCCAATCGGTGGCATGCCTAAGGCCTCTGCAATGGAAATAAAGATTGGCACTAACAAGGCGGCACTGGCGGTATTGGAGGTGAATTCGGTTAAGAAAATAATAAAGGCTGCCACCACTAAACCGATAATGTAGTAATGTCCACCTTGAATGGCAAACACGATACCGTCCGCCATGATTTTACTCGCACCGGAATCTTTTAACACCGCACTCAACGTCAAACCACCGCCGAACAGCATTAACACGCCCCACTCGGTGTTATCTTGAATCTGTTTCCAAGAGGCCACATTGAAGATGACGATTAATACTGCTGCCAATAACGCCACCACGCTATCAAAGCTGGCAATTTTACCCTCTAAACCGAGCAAACCGGCTAACATTGGATTAATGGAACTACTGAATACCCAACAAAGTGCCACCGCCACAAAGATAATTAAGGTAATTACCCGATCTTTGGTCATGCTAATTTGCTCAAAAGTTTGAGAAAAACGCACGTTTAAATTCGGTTTAAACACGATATAAAGGGTACCAATCATTAATGGCATTAACACAATCATAATCGGTAAACCGTACCATAACCAATCCGCAAAGGTGAGATGTAATTGCGAGGCCACAATGGCATTCGGTGGGCTACCCACCAAGGTACCCATACCGCCGATACTGGCACTGTATGCAATCCCTAATAACACGAAAATATAGGTGCCATGTTCTCTTTCGCGATCTAACTGGCTTAATACGCCCATGGCAAGTGGTAACATCATGGCTGCGGTGGCCGTGTTGCTGATCCACATGGACAGGAATGCGGTGACGCTAAATAGATAGAGCGTGGCGACAAATAAGCGTCCTCGTGCTAAGGCCATAATACGGTTAGCAATTAAGCGATCCAGTTTCTGAATATGCAATGCAGTGGCTAACGCAAACCCACCAAAGAACAAGAAAATGGTGGGGTCAGCAAAGGCCACTAAGGCATTTTTGGTGGTAACCAAGCCTAATCCGATAGCCAGAATAGGGATGATAATCGCCGTAATCGTCACATGCAATGCTTCGGTTAACCATAAAATAGCCACAAAAGCGAGTAGAGCTAACCCTTTGTTCGCTTTTGGCTCAAAGGGCAACACATTTAATAAAACAAAAAATAAAACAATATCTAACAGCAGAATAATCCCTTTCGGGTTTAGGCTGCTTTTTTTCTCAGGGGTGAACTCCATCATAATCTCCTTGTATTGAATCAATCAACAATATCACGTTAGCAACTTGTTAAAAAAAAGCAATACTTTTTTTATGGATTTGTGACGGCGATCATAAAATAAAAAAGTGCGGTTAAAAATTTTTCAAAATTTAACCGCACTTCATGACTATTTTGTGTGTTATTTGCTTTCTAGCTCATCTAAATCTAAAGGTTCTTGGGATAAGATAATACCGGTTAAATCCGCATACACATGATCTTCAGGGAAGAACGTCACGCCGGCAAAATTCACTGGCACATCACTTTCCCCTTGGCTATCTTCATCTGCACCCACTGGAATTGGGGCGAGAGCATGAATACCAATCTCAATATTTTCCAATTCTGCAAGTTGACGAATGGCACCATAAACGATAATACCCTCCCAACGGTTATCTGCCGCTAATTGGGCCAATTCTGCGTCAATTAAGGCTCGACGCACCGCACCGCCACCGTCAATGACAAGCACTCGACCGGCACCGTCCTCTTCTAAAATTTCTGCAATCAAGCCATTTTTCTCAAAACATTTCACCGTGGTGACTTTGCCGTAAAAATTTGTCACGCCACCAAAACTGGAAAAAATCGGATCCACCACATCCACTTGATCAAGATAAATATCACAGAGTAAAGACGTATCAATTTGCATAGCATTTTCCTTATATCAAAATTTTCGTTTAGTATATGCCCGATCTTATAAAATTAGCAAGCCTAAACTGAATAAAACCGTGCTAAGTAAAGCCAACATTGACATTTTGCCTAACATTGGACGCAGTGCCATCGGATCCTTTTGTTGGTAAACAAAGCGAGCATGTTTAGCTAACAACAAGGCAATCACCGCAATAATAATCAGCAATAATGGCTTATGCACAATCGCAAAAACAGCATAACAAAGCACCGCACTGGCTAATAATAGACAGTGATAAATCCGTCCATTTTCAGGGCCAATACGCACAATTAAGGTGTTTTTGCCTGCTTTGCGATCTTGTTCAATATCACGTAAATTATTGATATTTAACACCGCAGTAGAGAGAAAACCACAAGCAGCGGCCGGTAAGAATATCGACCAATCTAGGCTATGAGCTTGCAAATAGTAAGTGCCGCACACGGCTAATAAACCAAAAAACAGGAACACCGAAATATCCCCTAAGCCTAAATAACCATAGGGTTTTTTGCCCACCGTGTAGGTAATGGCGGCTAAAATGGCTAAGATGCCGAGAATTGCAAAGGCAATCAAATCTTGCGTCGTTTCATAGGCAATCGCAATTAAACTGGCACCAGAAACAAAACTGGCAATACAAACTGCAATCAAGCCATTGCGTAATTGGGTGGCAGTCATTTGACCTTGCTGAATGCCACGCAACGGCCCGATACGTTCTGCGGTATCGGAGCCTTTTTGATAATCGCCATAATCGTTAGCAAAATTGGAGACGATTTGTAACAATGTCGCCGTGAGCAAACAAAGTAACGTGACTGACCAACTCAAGGTGCCATGCCATTGTGCTAACGCAGAACCGGTTAAAATAATTGCCACCGCTAAAGGTAAGGTTTTAGGCCGAATGGTATCGAACCAAGTTTTTATTGTCGCCATGAATGTAAAAATTCCAAAAAAATACACCGCACTTTGGGCGGTTATCGGGTAAGATAAGGGCATGTATTTTAGCATAGATTACACGAGATGTTGAACTTAAAACCGGTGGCGGTGATCCACACGCCCTATCAAGAAAAATTTGCCGTACCACGTCAACCTAACTTGGTGCAAGATGGCACCGGCGTGATGGAATTATTGCCACCTTATAATGTGCCTGAAACCGTCAGGGGGCTGGAACAATTTAGCCATTTATGGTTGATTTTCCAATTTGATCAAATTCCGCAAGGTAAATGGCAACCCACCGTCCGACCGCCACGCTTAGGGGGCAATCAACGAGTAGGCGTATTTGCCTCACGTTCTACCCACCGCCCAAATCCGTTAGGTTTATCGAAAGTGGAACTGCGTAAAATTGAATGTTCACAAGGCAAAGTGTTGTTACATCTTGGTGCGGTGGATCTGGTTAATGGCACGCCAATTTTTGATATCAAACCTTATATTGCTTATGCCGATAGCGAACCTCAGGCGATTTCGGGTTTTGCACAACAGAAACCGTCCGCCTTATTACAGGTAAAATTCAGCCCAAACGCTCAAACTGCGGTGCAAAAAATCGAAACATTTCAACCGCACTTTGGGCGATTTATTACCGAAGTTTTACAACAAGATCCGAGACCTGCTTATCAGCAAGGGCAAGTTTCGGATCGGATTTATGGCGTGCATTTAATTAATTATAATGTGAAGTTTCAAATAACAGAAAAAGAGAGCGTGGAAGTGGTGGAAATTGAGAATGTGATAAAAAAGCCTGTCAACTGACAGGCTCCATTTGAAAAATTAAAGGGTGACATCTAACTTATTATAGGATCTTACCGCTTTGTCCAACGCTTTTTCCACGCTTTCATCACGTGCTAAAATTACCCCTAAACGGCGGTGTCCGTTCACTTCGCCTTTGCCGAAAATACGTAAATCGGTGTTTGGTTCGCTTAAGACTTCCGCTAAATTGCCAAATTGCACTTGATTGGATTTACCCTCTACCACAATGGCTTTTGAGGCAGACGGACTGATCAAGTTGATTTGCGGAATAGGCAAGCCGAGAATTGCCCTAGCATGTAACGCAAACTCTGAAAGTTCTTGTGAAATTAACGTCACCATGCCGGTGTCGTGCGGGCGTGGCGACACTTCGTTGAAAATCACCTCATCACCACAGACAAACATTTCCACCCCGAAAATGCCCCGTCCGCCTAAGGCACCGGTAATTTTTTCCGCAATGGTTTGGGCTTTTTGTAACGCAATGTCTGACATGGCTTGCGGTTGCCAACTTTCACGGTAGTCGCCATCTTCTTGGCGGTGTCCGATAGGGGCTAAGAATGATGTACCGCCAATATGGCGAACGGTGAGCAAGGTTATTTCATAATCAAATTTCACAAAACCCTCGACAATCACACGTCCCGCCCCTGCTCGTCCGCCTTGTTGCGCATAATCCCAAGCCAGTTTGACATCATCAAAAGATTTCACTACCGATTGACCGTGACCAGAAGAGGACATAATCGGTTTGACCACGCAAGGCACGCCGATTTTTTGCACCGCACTTTCAAAGTCCTCAAGGTTATCCACAAATTGATAAGGCGAGGTAGGCAAGCCCAATTCTTCCGAGGCCAAACGGCGAATGCCCTCACGGTTCATGGTGAGTTTGGTGGCTTTGGCGGTCGGAATCACGTTAAAGCCTTGTTGCTCCAATTCCACCAACGTATCGGTGGCAATGGCCTCCACTTCGGGAACGATATAATCTGGCTGCTCTTTTTCTACCAGTTCACGCAAGGCATTGCCGTCTAACATAGAAATGGTGTAAGCTCGGTGAGCCACTTGTTGAGCGGGTGCATTTTCATAGCGATCCACGGCGATCACTTCCACGCCAAGTCGCATTAATTCAATCACCACTTCTTTGCCAAGCTCACCTGAACCCAACATCATGACTTTGGTGGCTTTTGCCGTTAAAGGGGTACCGAGAGTTGTCATCTTGTTTTTCCTTATGCTTGTGGATAAAGCAGTTTCTCGTCTAACATTAAATCTTCATTTTTATTAATGCCAATGCCTTTATCAATCACATGTTGTACTGCTTTGTGAGCGTCCGCTAAGGAATGTTCTTTGAATGAACCGCATTGATATTCGTTGATTTCAGGAATGGTGTTTTGATCTTTGACCGCTAACGCATCGTGCATGGCTTTTAACCAAGCGTCCGCCACACGTTGCTCGTCAGGTGTACCTATTAACGACATATAAAAACCGGTGCGACAGCCCATAGGCGAAATATCAATAATTTCTACGTTATCGCTATTTAAATGATCACGCATAAAGCCAGCGAATAAATGCTCAAGGGTGTGGATCCCACGTGGAGAAATAATTTCTTTGTTCGGTTGGCAAAAACGCAGGTCAAACACCGTGATAATATCACCTTTTGGCGTGGTCATGGTTTTGGCAATGCGTACCGCAGGGGCGTGCATAATGGTGTGATCGACTTTGAAACTATCAAGTAATGGCATATTTTTTCCTTTTTTTTAAAAAAGTTTGAACTTTATGGGATTGTGCAAGTCTTATATTACAAGCAACTTGCAGTTGTATAATAAAAAATTGGTTCCTTAGGTTATATTTGCCCCTCTTTGTGAGGGGCTTTTTTTGGATTATGGAAAATCTTTATTGTTTTTTATAGACGCTACTATTGTTCAAAATTTCGTAAGTATCATCTTTAAATATTCCCCATAATTTTTGTCCATTAATATAAAATTTGTCATTTTCAATGCGACCAGTATCATTTACATCTACAAAAGTATTTTTGTAATTCATTTTATATTCATTTCCACCTAAATTGGTAAATGTGACTACTGTATCATTTTTTTTATAAATACCACTATAATCTTTACTTTCAGCTTTGCATGTAACGGATACTAAAGCCACAGCACTTGCAATAAATAAATTTTTTAATTTCATTTTATTTTTCCCTTTGTGATATTTAAAGATTGTTTATATTCTACACATTTACGCCCAAAAAGTATAACCGATCACGATACTCAGTAAAAATAAATAGCGTAATCCTTTGCCGATCAGTATACATATCAGACTTTGCCAGAGATTTAAGCGTAACCAACCGGCCACGGCACAAAGTAAATCGCCCAAAACAGGCACCCAACTTAACAGCAATAATAGCGAACCATAACGAGAAAAGTTGGCGAAAATCCACCGCACTTTGCTTTGTTGAGCAAGCGTTATTTCGGGAAAAGGAAACCAACGTCCGATCCAATAAGTGGTTAAACTCCCTAGCGTGTTGCCTAAGGTGGCTGCTACCAGTAATTGCAGAATAGGCAAACTAAAATACTGCTCGGCGACAATCTGTATTTTGGCACTGAGAGCGAGAAAGACGATTTCAGAATTGCCGGGTAGTACCGTGGCGCTTAAAAACGCACTGAAAAACATCAAATACAGACTATGTTCGCCGAATAGTGCGGTGAAAAAATCAACCATTTTTGGGCTTATTTGGCGTTGATAATTTGATTAATTCGCACATCAAATACGTCCATTCCGCCGGCTAATCCGGCCTGCACACCGAGATCCGCATCTTCAAACACCAAACAGCGAGTGGGATCGACATTGAGTAATTCAGCACAACGTAAAAAGGTTTCTGGGTGCGGTTTATGGTGGGTGACTTGATCCGCATTTACAATGACATCAAAATAATCTCGTAACTGGAATTTTTGTGATAATAAATCTACCATAATTCCATGGGATCCTGTTCCTAACGCCAAGGGTTTCTTACCTTGATAGGCTTTTACAATATCAAAAGTAGGGAGCAAAGCGGCTTTTTGTTTGATAATTTCAAAGCCGATTTCTCGTTTTAACCGCACCATCTCCGCAAAATACTGTTCAGGAATTTGATGACGTTTCATGGTTTCACGAGCAATGGTTGATACTGTCGCTCCACCGAGTTCGTACATAATTTCGCCGGTGATCGGGTAACCTAAGATTTCGCCTACTTTTTGCCAAGCAAGTGCATGGCTCGGCATGGTGTCAATGATGGTGCCGTCCATGTCGAAGATGAGGGCGGTGTAATGTTGGAGTGTGTTTTGATCGAGCATGTTTGTTTCCTGTTGGGGATCTTTTGGGGTATTTTGCTATAAAATGGGGGAGATGTAATTAGTTTTTTTGTTTTTATTGCAAATTTGTTTTTTTAAGAACGGGTTTCGCCGTTGGCGACCGTACTTTCTTTTGCTTGTGCAAAAGAAAGTAGGCAAAGAAAAGCACACCCCGACTTCACCGCTTATCTTTGCTCGTTTGGCATTTTCTTAACGCTAAATTTTGAACTCGCTGCGCTCAAACATGCAAAATTTAGCTAAAAATGCCAAGTCGCAAAGGCGGTTCAGACGGGGCCCCAATTTTTGATCGAGTGTGGGTAAGAGTGCGGTGAGAAAATAGATATTTTTTAAGCTACGGAGTAGCATCTCCATGCTTAACCTAGTACGAGAGTACTAGGTATTCAATTCCACGGTATTTTGTTAATGCACCAATGGGGGCCCCATGTTTGCCGCCTGAAAATATTTTAATTTGTAGGAAAATGGCGTCTGTTTGAGCGAAGCGAGTTCAGCCATTTTCCGTTAAGCAAATTAAAATATTTTCAGGAAACAAGGCAAAGTTGGGGTGTGTTTCTTTTTGCTTACTTTTGCTTTGCACAAGCAAAGAAAAAGTAAGTCGCCATCGGCGAAACCGATCTAAGTATAAACACAAAAATGAAATAAAAAGAAAAGCAAGATGGCGCACCCGAAAGGATTCGAACCTTTGACCGCTCGGTTCGTAGCCGAGTACTCTATCCAGCTGAGCTACGGGTGCGTAAAATTCCGGCGTATTTTAATCAATCTTCTGCGTGACTGCGTTTCGCTGTGCTAATGCACTGTCTTCAACTTGTCACTTGAACCTTGATTAAACTACTTGAAATTTGAGTTTTATTTTAATCTAAACCAATTCCACCTAGAGTAAAAATGAAATGGCGCACCCGAAAGGATTCGAACCTTTGACCGCTCGGTTCGTAGCCGAGTACTCTATCCAGCTGAGCTACGGGTGCAGATTATCATAAAATTAACTTGTCAAAACCAGAAAAATGGCGGTGAAAGAGGGATTCGAACCCTCGATGGAGCTTTTAACCCCATACTCCCTTAGCAGGGGAGCGCCTTCAGCCTGCTCGGCCATCTCACCGCAACTGGTTTGTGGGCGATATGATACGGTTTTCTGCCAACAAGTCAAACGCTTTTTGTTAAAAATTGTCTGTTTGTTTAAATCCTCTACAATTTAATTCGATTTCTTTTGTGCATTGGCGAGCATTGCACGTAAGTTGGCGATATTGGTTTCCGCTTTTTGTTGTTTTTGCTGTTCCGTTAATGGCGGTTTATCCCGTTCCCATTGCAAGTCATCAGCGGGCAGTTCAAGCAGAAAACGACTGGGTTCGGGTTTGATTAACTCGCCATATTGACGGCGTTCTTTGCATAGCGTAAAGCGCAATGTTTGTTGCGCTCGGGTAATGCCCACATAGGCTAAACGGCGTTCTTCGTCAATATTATCTTCATCAATGCTGGTTTGATGGGGCAATAATCCCTCCTCCATGCCAATTAAAAAAACATGCGGAAATTCAAGGCCTTTTGAGGCGTGTAGGGTCATTAATTGCACTTGATCGCTGCTGTCGTCATCTTCCGCACGATCTAACATATCTCGCAGGGTTAAATTCGTCACCACCTGATTTAAACTCATGGGTTCATTGACCTCGTCACCTTTTAACATGGCGCCGATCCAGTCGAACAGGGTGGCGACGTTTTTACTTTGCATTTCGGCCGCTTTCGGGCTGTTGGCGGTTTCGTATAAATATTCTTCATATTGAATTTGCGCCAACATCCGTTTAACGGCACGTTCGGGTTCCGCACGTAATAATTCGTCATTCAGTTCGACAATCCAACGGCCAAAGCCTTGCAACGCATTGTAGGCTCGAGGTGTGATACGGTGAATTAGTTCAAATTCAAAAATCGCTGCAAACAAGCTAATATGCTTTTCATGGGCAAGTAAGCCCAGTTTTTCTAAGGTTGCCGTACCAATTTCACGTTTGGGTGTATTCACGATCCGCAAAAAAGCAGCGTCATCATCTTGATTCACCAATAAACGCAAATACGCCATCATATCTTTAATTTCTGCTCGGCTAAAGAATGAGGTGCCGCCTGAAATTTTGTAAGGAATGCGGTTTTGCATTAGCACTTTTTCTAACAAGCGAGATTGGTGATTGCCCCGATATAAAATGGCATAATCTTTGTATTTGGTATGGCGAGTAAAACGGTGGGCGATCAATTCAGCGACCACACGCTCGGCCTCGTGTTCTTCATTTTTGGCCTCAATCACTTCTAATTTGTCGCCTTGCCCGAGATTAGAAAACAGTTTTTTATCAAATACATGGTCATTATTATCAATCAAAATATTGGCGCAATGTAAAATGCGTTGGGTGGAACGGTAATTTTGTTCTAACTTAATCACATTCAGTTTGGGAAAATCATCTCGTAACCGCATCATATTTTGCGGTCTGGCGCCTCGCCATGAATAAATTGACTGATCGTCATCCCCCACCACGGTAAAATTCGCTCGGCTACCGACCAATAATTTAATCAGTTCATATTGGCTGGTGTTGGTGTCTTGATATTCATCCACCAATAAATAACGAATTTTATTCTGCCATTTTGACCGCACTTCTTCATTTTGTCGGAACAGCAAGGTGGGCAACATAATCAGATCATCAAAATCAAGGGCGTTATAGGCCCGAATTTGTTTAGCGTAGCGGTCGTAACATTGGGCAAAAAGTTGATATTTTTGATCCCGAGCCAAAGCAAGCGCCGTCTCTGGCATGATTAAATCATTTTTCCAGTTGGAAATGGCGGACACCAGTTGGCGTAATAAATCCTTATCTTGTTGCAGTTCATCCGCAGTGAGTTCTTTTAATAAGGCCATTTGATCATGTTCATCAAACAGCGTCATATTGGCTTTAAAACCCAGTTGCTGATATTCCTGTTTAATAATGGTAAAACCCAAGGTGTGAAAAGTCGAAATGGTTAAGCCTTTGGTTTTCTCTTTGCCAATAGAATGTGCAACCCGTTCTTTCATTTCTCGTGCGGCTTTGTTGGTAAAGGTTACCGCCGCAATGTGTTTAGGCAAATGACCACATTGCTCAATTAAATAGGCAATTTTGTTAATAATCACCCTTGTTTTACCGGAACCCGCCCCCGCTAACACTAAGCAAGGGCCACGGCTAAATTCGACGGCTTGTTGTTGTTGTGGATTCAGTTTCATGCTTATTCTTGTGACCAAACATAGGGTAATAATGCCGTATCTAACAGAAAAGAAAGCGGCAAGTCTAAAATCGGCAAGCCCCATTTTTGGGTTTGTTTCCAATCAAATTTTGTGCCGTCATAGGCTTGATATTTTTCCGTGGGATCGACTAATTGCACAATCGTCCCACAGCCTGTCAGGCTCGCCGTGGAGAAAAGTGCGGTTAAAATAAATAAAGTTTTTTTCACGTGAGGTTATTTTTTTAAGTTAAATCTGGCGTCTATTATACGCTAATTTTGTGATATTTCTGCTTTAGAAATAGACTTTCCATAGTGTACATATTAGAATTGTTGCCAATTTGTGAATTTTTTATTTTTAGGAACGTTAATTTATGAAAAACATTGTCATTGTCGGCGGAGGCGCTGGCGGATTAGAGCTGGCCACTTTTTTAGGACATAAACTCGGTAAAAAGCAAAAAGCCAATGTGGTTTTAGTTGACCGTAATCAAACCCACCTGTGGAAACCTTTATTACACGAAGTGGCCACGGGCGTATTAGATTCTGAAACTGACGCCGTGAGTTTCCGTGCCCATGCCTTTAACCATCATTTCCATTTTGAGCAAGGCGCCATTGCACGTATTGATCGTGCCAATAAATATATTGAGTTAGCGCCAGTTTACGGCACCGAGGGGGATGTGATTGTGGTGGCACGTCGTATTCCTTACGATTATTTAGTGTTGTCGATTGGCAGTAAATCGAACGATTTCCATACCAAAGGCGTGGCGGAAAACTGTATTTTCCTTGATTCGCCAAATCAAGCCTTACGTTTTCAACACAAAATGTTGGAACTTTTCTTAAAATTCTCCGAAAACAATGCCTTATCTGAAATTGGTGAAGATGAAAGTAAACAAACTTTAGTGCAAGAAGATAAAGTCAATATTGCGATTGTGGGTGGCGGCGCCACAGGTGTAGAGCTTTCAGCAGAATTATTTAATGCGGCCAAACATTTATCTTCTTATGGTTACGGTAAAATTCGTAGTGATTGTTTACAAGTCACCTTGATTGAGGCGGGCAGTCGCTTATTGCCTGCCTTGCCTGAACGTATTTCCGATTCAGTGCGGATGGAATTAGCCGATTTAGGCGTGAATGTCAGAACCGATACCATGATTACCGAAGCCACGCCAAACAGCTTGCTGACCAAAGACGGGGGCGAAATTAAAGCCGATTTAATGGTGTGGGCAGCCGGTGTGCGAGTGTCTACTGTGACCCAACAATTTGACGGTTTAGAAGTGAATCGCATTAATCAATTATGCGTGAAAGATACCTTACAAACGACCTTGGACGATAGCGTGTTCGCTATTGGCGACTGCGCTTTCTTATTACAAAAAGACGGCACCCCTGTGCCACCACGAGGGCAAGCAGCCACTCAAATGGCCACGGTTTGTGGGCAAAATATTGTGGCGTTATTTGAGGGTAAAACCACGCTGAAAGCCTTTGAATTCCGTGATAAAGGATCGCTAGTTTCGTTGTCAAAATTCACCGCACTTGGGAACATTACCACGGGCAAAAAAAGCTCGTTAACGGTGGAGGGAAACTTGGCTCGTTTAGCTTATATTTCTCTTTATCGTTTGCACCAACAACGTTTGCATGGCTGTTTTAAAGTGGGCTTAATTATTTTGATTGGACGTTTAAATCGCTTTATTCGCCCGTCGTTGAAATTGTATTAATGCCGTGAGAAAGCTAAATCATTTCGGTGATTTAGCTTTTTTCTATGCCTTTTTTATCCAATATTGATAGGGGAGGTTTTCGGTTTCCGAATGCAATAATTGGTGATCCATAAATTGACAGAAACTGGGGATATCTCGGGTGGTGGCGGGATCGTCGGCAATTACCAATAAGACCTCGCCTGTTGCCATATGGCGAATTTGTTTACGCACCAACATCACGGGTTCTGGGCAGCGTAAGCCTTGCGTATCAAGGGTGTAATCTAGGGTGATGTCATTCATTATAATCATTTTTCATTGCGTTCATGTTTCGTATATAATAGCCTGAAGTTTGGCATGGGTCAAAATTTAAGGGGCGCCAGTTTTGCCCGCGACATGATAGAATAGGATCACTGTGAAGATGATTTATCGTTTTACCGAACAAGAGTAGCTATATTGTGCATATTTTATCCATTATTCGAATAGTTGGCATTTTGATAATGTGTTTCTCATTATCCATGTTTGTCCCTGCGTTCGTGGCCTTAATTTACGGTGACGGTGGCGGTAAGGCGTTTATTGAAACCTTTGTGTTTAGCCTGTTGTTAGGCGCATTATTATGGCGATCCTGTTATCAGCATAAAGAAGAATTACGTTCCCGAGAGGGGTTTTTGATTGTCGTAATGTTCTGGTTTTTGTTGTGTGGCCTGTCAGTGATTCCGTTTCTCTTTTTTGATGAACTGAACATTGACTTTGCTCAAGCCATTTTTGAAGCCATTTCAGCGGTAACCACCACAGGGGCAACGGCCATTTCTGGCTTAGATGACTTGCCTAAATCCATTTTATTTTATCGTCAATTTTTGCAATGGATTGGCGGGATCGGGTTGATCGTATTGGTGGTGGCCGTGACACCGTTGTTAGGCATCGGGGGCGGTCAGCTATACCGTGCGGAATCGGCAAGTCCACTGAAAGATCAGAAAACTTTGCCACGTATTGGCGAAATGGCCAAATTACTTTGGATGATTTATGGGGGCTTAACCCTGTTATGTACCTTAACCTATTGGTTGGCGGGCATGACATTCTTTGATGCGATTTGCCATAGTTTCTCGACGGTGTCTAACGGCGGATTATCTACCCATGACGCCAATTTGGGCTATTTCCAAAACTCCACGATTTACTTATTGTCTGCGTTTTTCATGCTCTTTACAGGCTGTAACTTCGGTTTGCATGTGCGTGCATTGATGAACCGAAAATATCAATCCATGTGGCGAACCTATTTTAGTGATCCAGAATTTCGTTTCTTCTGTTTGGTGCAATGTGCGTTAATTGCCATGATGACCATTGGGTTGTATGTTTCCTATCAAGGCCTCTCCTTTTTTGACGCTTTCTCACAGGGGTCAGCCCAGATGTCGTCCATGTCTATGACGGCGGGATTTACCTTGTTTAATTTAAATGAACTGCCAACCTTTTTGTCCATGTTACTTGTTTTTGCCGCCATTCTCGGCGGTTGTGCGGGTTCCACATCAGGCGGGCTGAAAATGATCCGAGTGTTGGTCATCTGGTTACAACTTAAACGTGAAATTAAATTTTTAGTGCACCCGAATTTGGTGGTGCCAATTAAATTAGGCGGTACGTTATTATCTTCTCGCGTGATCGAGGGCATTTGGGCGTTTCTGATTGCCTTTTTCTTAACCTATTGGGTTTGTGTTTTTGGGGTAATTTTATGTGGTATGGATCCCCTTGACGCATTGGTGGCGATCTTCTCCACCTTAACTAACGTGGGGCCGGGATTGGGTTCCGCCAGTGTGGGATTTGCCGAGGCCTCCAACAGTGCGAAGTATGTGTTATCCTTTGCCATGATTGCCGGGCGACTTGAGATTTTCTCCTTATTAATTTTATTTAGCCCCTCTTTTTGGAAAACCTAATGAAAACCTTGATTTTGTATTCAAGCCATGATGGGCAAACCCGAAAAATTGCTGAATTTATTGCCTCTCGTTTATCTGGTGAAGTGGAAGTGCGGTCAATTTCGGAGCAGTTTTCCTTAGATGTGGATCGGATTATGATTGGTGCATCAATACGTTATGGCTATTTTAATCAGCAAGTCTATAAATTTATTGAAAAAAACACCGCACTTTTGAATGCAAAACCCAGCGCCTTTTTTGGGGTGAATTTGACGGCTAGAAAAGCGGATAAAAATACACCAGAAACCAATGTTTACGTCCGTAAGTTTTTAGCCCGAATCCCTTGGACGCCCACCCTTTCCGCTGTTTTTGCCGGTGCGTTACTTTATCCAAGGTATCATTGGTTTGATCGCATGATGATCCGATTTATCATGAAAATAACCGGTGGCGAAACCGATACTACAAAAGAAATTGAGTATACGGATTGGGAGCGAGTACAGGCTTTCTCCAACGAATTTGAGGCGTTGAAGTAATCACCAGTTATTGCCTGTTTTTCTGGCATTTTATTGTGGATTGATTAATAAAAATGCAATTAAAATTTTTTTGATAAAAAGATCTTGCAGCGCAGAAAAATATCCCTATAATGCACCTCCGCACCGCAAAGTTGGCAAGTCAAGATAAAGCAAATCATTCATTTGCTTGATAAGATCGAAAAAAGTAAAAAAGATCGCTTGACACAAATGAAATAAATTTATATCATTTCAAACCTTGCATAAATGCAATCGTTCTTTAACAATTTATCAGACAATCTGTGTGGGCACTTGTTGATTGACTTGTTTTAAAAAATTAAATAAAACTTGAAGTC
>NZ_JBPDVG010000012.1:0-74506 GCF_051851525.1 Lonepinella sp. BR2357
AGACTTCAAGTTTTATTTAATTTTTTAAAACAAGTCAATCAACAAGTGCCCACACAGATTGTCTGATAAATTGTTAAAGAACAAAAAACAACGACGCACGCTAGAAACTTCGATTTTCACAACAGTGCGTCGTTGTGTGGAGCGTATTATAGAGATCTGAAAATCCTTTGCAAGTGTTTTTTATCAATTTCTTTGAAAAAATACTCACTCGAACAGAAAATCAACAATATACGCTTTACTTTATGCTATGGCTTATATTTCATCGCTCTAAAATCCGCACGAAGAAGTTTTTTATTCACTTCTTTCAATGCCAATTCTTTCTCTGTTTCGGTTAATAATTGCACATATTTATTCTTTAATGCGGCAAAAGTTTTCCAAAACATATGCGAAGTCACAAAAAGCCGATTGGATTTGATCAATATATAAGCGTCTGCTGCGCCAATTTCCCGTAATTTAGAAATTGTGTCAATTCCAACTTTCCCCAACAGACGTTCATACTTTAATGACATATTCGGTAAGTGCCGAATTCTCTTTGCTTTTTCTAACGATTCCGCTAATTTTTCCTTTTCAATTTGTTGTAAAGAGATGTGAATCATCTTAACCAATATAGCGCTCTTATCTTCATCAATAAAATAGATGCTAGGGATCAAATAATAATCTCGGATCTTCAGGTTGCTTGATATTGCCTCTCTATCCCATGGAATGGCGCCAATCGCTTGCACTTTTATCGCTAAATCATCCTTTGCTCTTAAATAAAAACCACCTTTCTTATAAATACCAAACATGTGGTCCTCATAAAAAATACCAATACCAGAAAATAATTGCTTTGACTTAACATTACCAAGCAAAGCAACCAGTTTTTCATGTAAGTTAATTGTAGGTATATTTAACATATATCCTTTCCTTATGTTAACTCAATTAATTTAAAACCCCATAAATCCTTATGAGATCACGAATGTGAATTCACACCCTATTAATATCACAGAACTAGGATGATTAATATAACCAATTGAAAAATAAAATTTATTTTTCAAAAATCGCTGTTTGATCACAGTAGTTTTAACAATATTTTGTTATATTGGAAAATTTTATTTGGCTTAATTTGCCCACATTCCATACAGATAGCCCCCAATTGAATGATATAATCAAGACGCTTAATTTCTTGCCTCTATAAATAACTCTCAAATAGCATGTTGCTTTTCAATATTGTAAAAATACTTGATAGGTCTACGATCGCAGTGAAAAGATAATAAGATTTAAGGAAAAAAGAGGTAAAATTAAGATTACAAGAATGGGGTTATGCTCCTACTCTTTCATCGTTTTGGTGAAATAGTAGAAGTACATGAATATTATTGCGTAGACAACGCATCTCTCGCCGAGCGAATAAACCGTTCTAATAACTCCCGTTTCGGATCATCTTCAGGCATTAATTTTAACATCATTGACCAACTGACGATGGCCATTTTGTAATCTTCCTGTTCAAAATAATGAAATGCCAGTAAGCTTAGAGCATCCAAATTTCTGTGATCTTGCCGAATCACTTGTTTTAACAGGGTTTCGCCTTGCTGTTTGTCCGTTTTATCATCGGAAAACATTAAAATCCGAGCATAAGCCAAAGTATAATCCGCATTTTCAGGGGCATGACGTTAACCGAGCGTCCCACACCCACCAAGTTCCCCACATCGGCTTGCCCTAAATGGCACCTGTCACCAAGGACAAAAAGGTCAACTTTGCCCCAATCGGGGCAAGGGCTAAAATCGATAAATGGGCTTGTTTAATTTGCCACACTAAACCAATCAAACCTGCCACCGCCATTGACACATAAATAATCCGAAAACCGTTGCCCTGTTGATAATCCGCTGGTGAAAATGCCAAGCCCCACACCAATCCCACAACAAGGTGAATACTGCCAACCACGGCAAGCCTTTTCCACACAATGCATATTGCTTTCAGGTAGAACACCGCCTTTTGCGTAAGCCCACTGTCAACGCCACGCCAATTGCCCCAAACAGCTTAATACGGGCGTACCAATCAACAAGGTCAATACCAACGCCCACCAGATGTCAGGCTCAAGGGATAATAACAACGCGGCGATTGGCGATAATAAAATCAACGGTAATCCTGTTAATAGCCAATGGGCGATCACTTTCTCTAAGGCGGTCAACGGCAAGGGTTGAGCAATTAACAGCAATTGTTCCAAGGAATCGTCCACAAAATCATCCCGAAACAGCCGTTCAAAAGACAATAACGCCGATAACAACGCTGCCACCCAAGCTACGGCAGGAGCGACTTTGGCTAATAATTTCGGATCCGCCCCCATTGCCAAGGGAAACAGGGTGATCACCATCAGGAAAAACCACAATGGATTGAGAATTTCCGACTGTTTTCGCCACGCCATTTTGATTTCTCGCTGGATAATTTAGGTGAATATCATTGTATTTCTCCCGAAGTGCGGTAACAATCCAACCGCACTTTTTGCAACATTGTGCTTTCCACATCCTGATGGCTAGTCAGAATCACGATTCCCCCTTGCTGGCAATGCTGTTCTAAATGGGTAATCAACATTTTCACACCGTGTTTATCAATGGCATTAAAGGGGTCATCTAAAATCCACAATGGAGCTTTTGACAGCCACAATCTCGCCAAGCCAATACGTTTTTGTTGTCCTGCGGAAAGTTGACTCGCCATAATATCTTCACGTCCTAACAGTTCCACATTTTGCAACGCCTGCCAAAACACATCATCACCTTGCCAACAATGGCTGGCTTGTTGATAAAATTTTAAATTTTCCCACGCCGTTAATTCAGGCTTAATCCCTGACAAATGCCCCAAATACAATAAATCATATTGGTAATCTTCTCGGCATTCAGAAATCTCCGTAAAATTCCACCGCACTTTACCGTGCAATGGACGAGCCAACCCCGTTAAAATCCGCAACAGACTGGTTTTACCTATCCCATTTTTCCCCTCAATCTGCACAAAATCACCTGATTGAAAACGCCAGTTCAGATCCGCCAACAGCAGATTATCGCCCCGTTGGCAAGCAAGGTGTTCAAGTTCAAGGGTGTTGGGCATTGTATAGTCCGTTCGTGATATTAGCCGTTTATTTTTGCCTGCGAATTTTATCACAAGGTCTTGTCTAAAGGGGTAACTCTTTTGGGGGATATTGCTGAGATAGATCAATTTATCGCCAATAAAAAGACGGATTTCACTGTTTTACTGAAATCCGCCTTAAATCAAAACTGAATTAATTATTGAAAAGAATCTTTCAACCGTTCATCAGCTCGGCGAGCTTCGCCTTTGTGTTGCAGTTTATTTAATTGTCTTTCCAATTTTTCTTCCACTTCATTGATGGCTTTATACATATCATCAGAAGTTGCACTGGCAAATAAATTACCATGTGCAGTACCAATGGTTGCCTCCACTGAAAAACCTTGCGGCACTTTGCTTAATACAAAATGCGGATTAATCAACTGGGTTTGCCATTTTTCCAATTTGGTTAATCGGTCTTCAATATGAGCTCGAATGGCTGGTGTGATGTCCATTTGTTTACTTGCAATATTAAGTGTCATAATAATCACCTCTTTTACTTCTTGATGAATGAAAATCTTTCCGCTTATCTACAAGGTAGGTTGTTTAACAACATTTTTCAAGTGCTTTCTCTCAATTTTTACAAGAAATTATTAAAAATGTGATCTTAGTCTCAAAAATGCAGAAAAACAGCGTCCCCGTTAATTTAGCACGAACATTTAATCAACAATTATTTCACCCGACTACCCGCTTTCGCCCCGTTATCCACATCCAACAAGAACAAATCTGCCCCACCTGTACCAGCCGATAAAATCATGCCTTGGGAGATACCGAATTTCATTTTGCGTGGGGCAAGGTTAGCGACCATAATCACTTGGCGACCGATTAAGTCTTGAGGTTGACTATACGCCCCCTTAATACCCGACAACACTTGGCGTTGTTCAAAGCCTAAATCCAATTGGAATTTCAATAATTTATTGCTTTCTGGTACGGCTTCGCAATGTAAAACAGTGGCGACACGTAAGTCAATTTTAGCAAAATCATCAATACTGATTTCAGGTTCTACGGGTTCAAATTCGCTCGAAACTGCGGTGTTTTTCTCCGCACTTTTTGCACTATTTGCAGAATTATTCACCGCCGCATTTTCTGCTTTGGAGGCCTCAATCATTTCATCAATTTGTTTCATATCCAAACGGTTAAATAAGGCTTTGAATGGGGCGATTTGATGTGCCAATAACGGTTGACTCAAATTGTCCCATGTTAATTCCGCTTGCAAGAATTGCTCCGCCCGTTCGGCTAATTTTGGTAGTACGGGTTTTAAATAGCCCATTAGCACACGGAATAATTGAATCCCCATGGAACAGACTTCGTGCAACTCCCGATCTTTGCCCTCTTGTTTGGCGATCACCCACGGGGCTTTGTCGTCCACATATTTATTGGCTTTATCCGCTAATGCCATAATGGCACGAATCGCCTTGCCATATTCACGACTTTCGTAAAATTCGGCAATTTGCTCGGATTGTGCGGTAAATTCGTCAAATAGGCTTTGATCTTCCAATTCTGCTGCTAATTTGCCATCAAAGCGTTTTTGGATAAAGCCCGCATTACGAGACGCCAAATTCACTAATTTATTGACTAAATCGGCGTTCACCCGTTGTACAAAGTCTTCTAAATTTAAGTCTAAATCATCAATACGGCTACTGAGTTTTGCCGCATAGTAATAACGCAAACATTCAGGATCGAGATGTTTTAAATAGGTGGCAGCTTGAATAAAAGTACCACGGGATTTTGACATTTTTTCGCCATTCACCGTCACATAACCATGCACAAAAATATTGCTTGGCTTGCGTAAGTTTGCCCCTTCTAGCATTGCTGGCCAGAAAAGACTGTGGAAATACATAATGTCTTTGCCGATAAAATGGTAAAGTTCCGCTGAACTGTCTTTCTTCCAAAAGGTATCAAAATCAATCTGTTCACGATCACAGAGATTTTTGAACGACGCCATATAGCCAATCGGGGCATCCAACCACACATAGAAATATTTGTTTTCGGTGTTCGGAATTTTAAAGCCAAAATACGGGGCATCACGGGAAATATCCCATTGTTGCAAGCCCGCATCAAACCATTCTTGCATTTTATTTGCCACTTCCGATTGCAATGCCCCTGAGCGGTTCCACTCTTGCAACATTTTTTCGAAACTTGGCAAATCAAAGAAATAATGCTCACTTTCTTTTAACACAGGCGTTGCCCCTGATACGGTGGAACGGGCGTCAATCAATTCCGTTGGGCTATAAGTCGCCGAACAGACTTCGCAGTTATCACCATATTGATCCGGTGCTTTACATTTCGGGCAAGTGCCTTTCACAAAACGGTCGGGCAAGAACATGGCTTTTTCAGGATCGAATAATTGAGAAATCGTGCGGTTTTTAATAAAACCGTTTTCTTTCAATTTGGTGTAGATCATTTCCGACAACACCCGGTTTTCTTCGCTATGCGTGGAATGATAATTATCGAAACTGATATTAAAACCTGAAAAATCTGCATAATGGGCGGTATGCACATCATCGATCAGTTGCTCAGGCGTGATACCCATTTGATCCGCTTTTAACATAATCGGCGTGCCGTGCGCATCATCGGCACAGACAAAATGAATGTCATTGCCCCGCATACGTTGGAAACGCACCCAAATATCCGCTTGGATATGTTCTAACATGTGGCCTAAATGAATGGGGCCATTGGCGTAAGGCAACGCACAGGTAACAAGAATTTGACGTTTTGGTTGAGTAGACATAAAAATACCTTTTAGAAAATTGACTGGCACAGAACACTGTGAAAATTGCGGTGATTTTACCTGATTTGGGGTATTTTATCCAGTTCATCCGCAATAAAACCATTCTTTGCTTAACATCACCTAAATATCGTGGTTAAATAGTCGGGTATTTAAGCGACTTCATTTTAGGAAAGATAATGAATATCCAATTTTCCCCTCATTTTACTGAAAAACAACAAACAGAGTTCATTCAACTGTTTAAACAGTTTACTCACCCAACCTTGCAAAAAGATTTAATTGCCCTAAGTGCGGTGAAAAAAATCGAAAAAATGCAAGATGTGTTGCGGATCGAAATTCAAATGCCTTTTGCTTGGAACACGGCATTTGAGCAGTTAAAAACCACGCTTAGCCAAAATTTGTTAGGCATAGCAGAAGCCCAACAAATGAAATGGCAATTACATTATCAAATTGCCACCTTAAAACGTGCCAATAATCACCCCGCAGTCAAAGGGGTAAAAAACATTATTGCCATTAGTTCTGGCAAAGGCGGGGTAGGAAAATCTACCACGACGGTCAATTTAGCGTTAGCGTTACAAGCGCAAGGCGCAAAGGTGGGGATTTTAGATGCGGATATTTACGGCCCCTCCATTCCGCACATGCTTGGCGTGCCACACAAACGCCCGACTTCACCCGATAACAAACATATGCAACCGATTCAGGCTTATGATTTGCAGACTAACTCTATCGGTTATTTAATGGCGGAGGACAATGCCACCATTTGGCGTGGCCCCATGGCAAGCAGTGCGTTAAATCAACTGCTAAATGAAACCCTGTGGAATGAGCTAGATTATTTGGTAATTGATATGCCTCCAGGCACGGGGGATATTCAACTTACCCTATCACAACAAATCCCCGTCACAGGCGCCGTTGTGGTCACGACACCGCAAGATATTGCATTACTTGACGCAATCAAAGGCATTGCCATGTTTAATAAAGTATCGGTACCCGTGTTAGGAATTGTAGAAAATATGTCTATGCACATTTGCGCAAACTGCGGTCATCATGAGGCCATCTTTGGTACGGGCGGTGCAGAAAAAATTGCGGAAAAATATCAAGTCAATGTGCTAGGGCAATTACCGTTACATATTTGCTTGCGGGAAGATTTAGATAAAGGTACCCCAACTGTGATTGCTGAATCTAACCCTGACATTAAACAAGCCTATTTACAACTTGCTGAGAAAGTTGCTAGTGAATTATATTGGCAAGGCTCGGTTATTCCGGGTGAAATTATGTTTAAAGAAGTAAAATAGACGCTAATCAGTCTGTTGATCAAATAAAAGCTCAACAGACTGATGTTTAGAAAAAATCCTTATCTAAAGGTTAAATATTTTCAACACAAACCCACCTTAAAAGAAAATAAAATCAAGATAAAACACTAAATATTTTCCAATCCATAGATTTTTATATAAACAATATTTTTATACCATTACATTTTTTGATATTTTTTACTAAAAAACCTTTGACAGAATGCGCTAAATCAGTAATATAGACGCTAATTTAACAAATTTTAGGAATTTTATGTTTATCTTTCACGCTCTGCTACTCAACTTACGATTATCACATTCTTTGTGCGGTTAAGTTGTGGACGATAGAAAAATAGCATAAAACACGAATTTACAACCCCGCACTTTGATAAAAAGTTCGGGGTTTTTTATTAAAAAAACATAAAAAATACACCGCACTTTTAAAGTAAAACCCTAACGAAACGATCTAACAAAGAAAAGGACGACATTATGGCAGCAAACAACATTATTATTTTTGATACGACTCTACGTGATGGTGAACAGGCATTAAAAGCAAGTCTTACCGTAAAAGAAAAATTACAAATTGCCCTTGCTTTAGAACGATTAGGGGTGGATGTCATGGAAGTCGGATTTCCTGTTTCATCAGAGGGCGATTTTCTATCAGTACGTACGATTGCGGAAAATATTAAAAACAGCCGTGTTTGTGCCTTATCTCGTGCTGTAGATAAAGATATTGATGCGGCTTATGAAGCCTTGAAAGTGGCTGATGCTTATCGGATTCATACCTTTATTGCCAGTTCAGCGTTACACGTAGAAGCCAAATTAAAACGTTCTTTTGATGATGTGGTGGGTATGGCTGTGGCAGCAGTAAAACGTGCGAGAAATTATACCGATGATGTAGAATTTTCTTGTGAAGATGCGGGACGTACAGGGATTGACAACATCTGTCGCATCGTGGAAGCTGCCATTTCCGCTGGAGCAACCACAGTCAATATTCCTGATACAGTAGGTTTTTGCTTACCAACCCAATATGGTGGCATTATGGCAGATGTGTTAAACCGCGTGCCAAACATTGATAAAGCGATTATCTCCGTGCATTGCCATAACGATTTGGGTATGGCAACCGCCAACTCGTTAACTGCGGTGTTAAATGGGGCAAGACAAATTGAATGTACCATTAATGGTATTGGTGAACGGGCAGGCAATACCGCACTTGAAGAAGTGGTGATGGCGATTAAAACTCGTCAGGATATGTTTAACGGCTTAGATACCCGTATTAATACCCAAGAAATTCACCGTGTCAGCCAAATGGTGAGCCAACTTTGTAATATGCCAATTCAACCGAATAAAGCCATTGTGGGCGATAATGCTTTTGCTCATTCATCGGGTATTCACCAAGACGGTATGTTGAAAAATAAAAATACTTACGAAATTATGTCGCCTGAAAGTATCGGTTTGAAAAAAGAAAAATTGAATTTGACTGCTCGTTCTGGTCGTGCGGCGGTGAAAGGTCACATGGCGGATATGGGTTATACCGAAGCAGATTACGATTTGGACAAATTATATGAGGCTTTCTTAAAATTGGCGGATAAGAAAGGTCAGGTGTTTGATTACGATTTAGAGGCGTTGGCATTTATTGATATGCAACAGGGCGATGAAGATCGTTTAACCTTAGACGTGATTACTTCACAAACGTTAAGTGGTTTACCTGCTTCAGCCTTTGTACAAGTGGCGTTAGACGGTCATCGTATTAATCAAGTTTCTAATGGCGGTAATGGTCCAGTAGATGCGGTGTATAATGCGATTATGCAAATTGTGGGTATGGATTTGAAAATGTCCCATTATAATTTAACCGCCAAAGGTGAGGGAGCGGAAGCACTTGGTCAAGTGGATATTGTGGTGGAATATGAAGGTCGCCGGTTCCATGGGGTCGGTCTTGCCACAGATATTGTGGAATCTTCCGCACTGGCGTTAATTCATGCGATTAATGCTATTTATCGTTCGCAAAAAGTGGCGAATTTGACCAGAAATTTAAAACATTAATCTTGTAGGGGCGTATTGCATACGCCCCAAAACTCAACATATTGATAAAAAATAGGAAATAAACAATGTCAACATACAATGTAGCAGTTTTATCCGGCGACGGTATCGGTCCTGAAATTATGGCAGAAGCCATTAAAGTGTTAGATGTGGTACAACAAAAATACGGTTTTAAATTAAACTATCAGCATTTTAACGTAGGCGGTATTGCCATTGATAAACAAGGTTGTCCATTGCCTGAAAATACCTTACAAGGCTGTGAATCAGCGGATGCGATTTTATTTGGTTCGGTGGGTGGTCCAAAATGGGAAAACTTACCGCCAGATCAACAGCCTGAACGTGGTGCCTTATTGCCGTTACGTAAGCATTTTAAATTATTCAGTAACTTACGCCCCGCCACGCTGTACAAAGGTTTAGAAAAATTCTGTCCATTGCGTGCGGATATTGCCGAAACAGGCTTTGATATGGTAACAGTGCGTGAATTAACTGGCGGGATTTATTTCGGTCAACCTAAAGGTCGTGAGGGCGAGGGCAAAGATGAAAAAGCCTTTGACACCGAAGTGTATCATAAATATGAAATTGAACGCATTGCCAAAGTCGCCTTTGAAACCGCCATGAAGCGTAGTAAACACGTAACTTCAGTGGATAAAGCCAATGTGTTAATCAGCTCAATTTTATGGCGTGAAACGGTGAATGAAGTAGCAAAACAATATCCAGAAGTCAAATTGGATCATATTTATATTGATAACGCCACCATGCAGTTGATTAAACAGCCGTCTTTCTTTGACGTGCTACTCTGCTCTAATATTTTTGGTGATATTATTTCTGATGAATGTGCCATGATCACAGGTTCAATGGGCATGTTGCCGTCTGCTAGCTTAAATGAACAAGGCTTTGGTTTATACGAACCTGCTGGCGGTTCTGCCCCTGATATTGCGGGCAAAGGTATCGCCAACCCGATTGCTCAGATTTTATCGGCAGCGATGATGTTACGTCATAGTTTTAACCAAAACGAAGCCGCCACAGCCATTGAAAGTGCGGTGAAAAAAGTGTTAGCTTTAGGACACCGTACTGCCGATTTAGCAGATGACAGCCAACCTGTTTCTACCAGTGAAATGGGAACGTTGATTGCGAATGCGATTGAATAAATAACAGCCTCTCCCTTTGGGAGAGGACGGAGAAAATCCGCAAGGATTTTCGGGAGGTGAGGGTTAATGATGTTTTACCCTCACCCTAGCCCTCTCCCAGAGGGAGAGGGGATTTTTATGAATTACCTCCAACGAATAACGAATTAAAACCTAACGAGAAATAAAAATGGGAAAAACACTCTACCAAAAATTATTCGATAGCCATGTGGTGTATGAGGCAGACGGCGAAACACCGATTCTGTATATTAACCGCCATTTGATCCATGAAGTCACCAGTCCGCAAGCCTTTGACGGCTTGCGTGTGGCTAATCGTCAAGTTCGCCAAGTCAATAAAACCTTTGGCACCATGGATCACAGTATTTCTACCCAAGTACGTGATGTGAATAAACTTGAAGGTCAAGCCAAAATTCAAGTACTTGAACTGGATAAAAACTGCAAAAATACCGGTATTCAATTATTTGATATGAATACCAAACAACAAGGGATCGTGCATGTTATGGGGCCTGAACAAGGCTTAACTTTACCCGGTATGACCATTGTTTGCGGTGATTCGCATACCGCTACTCACGGTGCATTTGGTGCTTTAGCATTTGGGATCGGGACATCTGAAGTCGAACATGTACTTGCCACCCAAACCCTAAAACAAGCACGTGCCAAAAGTATGAAAATTGAAGTGCGTGGCAAAGTCAACCCAGGGATTACGGCGAAAGATATTGTGTTAGCCATTATTGGCAAAACCACCATGGCAGGCGGAACAGGTTATGTAGTCGAATTCTGTGGTGAGGCCATTCGTGATCTTTCCATGGAAGGGCGTATGACCGTCTGCAATATGGCGATTGAATTAGGTGCCAAAGCAGGACTTGTTGCACCCGATGAAACCACCTTTGCTTATTTAAAAGATCGCCAACACGCACCGAAAGGCAAAGATTGGGACGACGCCGTTGCCTATTGGAAAACCTTAAAAACCGATGATGATGCCGAATTTGATGCGGTAGTCACCTTAGAGGCGAAAGATATTGCACCACAAGTGACTTGGGGAACCAACCCAGGGCAAGTGATTGGTATTGATCAACGGGTGCCAAATCCTGAAGAAATGGCGGATCCAGTGGCTCGAGCGTCAGCAGAAAAAGCCTTAAACTACATTGGATTAGACGCTAATACCGATTTAACTAAAGTAGAAGTGGATCAAGTCTTTATCGGATCTTGCACGAACTCACGTATTGAAGATTTACGTGCGGCAGCGGCGGTGATGAAAGGTCGTAAAAAAGCGGATAATGTCAAACGTGTATTAGTCGTACCGGGTTCGGGTTTAGTCAAAGAACAGGCGGAAAAAGAGGGATTAGACAAAATCTTTATTGCCGCTGGTGCAGAATGGCGTAACCCTGGTTGCTCCATGTGTTTAGGTATGAATGATGACCGTTTAGGTGAATGGGAACGTTGTGCATCTACATCTAACCGTAACTTTGAAGGTCGTCAAGGTCGAAACGGTCGTACCCACTTAGTTAGCCCTGCTATGGCGGCGGCGGCGGCGGTGTTTGGTAAATTCGTTGATATTCGTAATGTCGCACTAAACTAAGCCAATAAGGAGCAAAACATGGCAGGATTTAAACAACTTTCTGGTCTCGTTGTGCCACTTGATGCGGCGAACGTAGATACGGATGCAATTATTCCAAAACAATTTTTACAAGCCATTACTCGTGTTGGGTTTGGTAAACATTTATTTCATGAATGGCGTTATTTAGACGCTGACGGAACCCAAGCCAACCCTGAATTTGTATTGAACTATCCACAATATCAAGGTGCCACCATTCTACTGGCACGCAAAAATTTAGGTTGTGGATCTTCACGTGAACACGCCCCATGGGCATTAGCAGATTATGGTTTCAAAGCGATGATCGCCCCGAGCTTTGCGGATATTTTCTATAACAACAGCTTAAATAATCACATGCTACCCGTGCGTTTAAGCGAAGAGGAAGTCGAAGAAATTTTTCAATGGGTCTGGGCGAATACAGGCAAAGAAATTCAAATTGATCTGGAAGCTATGACCGTGACCACAGGCGATAAAGTCTATCATTTTGAACTGGACGAATTTCGCCGTCATTGTTTATTAAATGGCTTAGATAATATCGGGTTAACCTTGCAACACGAAGACAAAATTGCGGAATACGAAAGTAAAATTCCCGCATTTTTACGTTAAAAATAACAAAAAAAACACCGCAGTTTAATGGAAAAATCCAAAAACTGCGGTGTTTTTTCAGGTAATTTTCTGATTAACACTAGCCTTTTTCCCCATAAAGTTTTATACTACTTTTCTAGTATCAACTCGGACTAGAACAGTATGTTATTAATGAAAAATCAGCGAATTTTTTATAACATTCCCACCCTATTTATCAATACATGCTCATTGATAAGCGGTTTATTTTCTATTAATACGCATTTCCTATCCGCTCACTTCACATCTATCATTATGGAATCCTTATGAAAAATCATGTTCGTAGCTTTAAAACCTATATAAGAGATGAAATTATCAAAAAAGGCGGTTGGGTCAACGCCCATGCTCATGCCGACCGTGCTTTTACCATGACACCGGAAAAAATCAGTATTTATCATAACTGTAATCTGCAACAAAAATGGGATCTGGTGGATGAAGTAAAACGCACCTCCACGGTGGAACATTATTATGCACGTTTTAGTCAAGCTATTGAGCTGATGATTTCGCAAGGGGTTACGGCGTTTGGCACATTCGTGGATATTGATCCTGTCTGTGAAGATCGGGCGATTATTGCGGCACATAAAGCTCGAGAAGTGTATAAAAGCGACATTGTGTTGAAATTTGCCAACCAAACCTTAAAAGGGGTGATTGAGCCAACCGCAAGAAAATGGTTTGATATTGGTTCAGACATGGTGGATATGATCGGTGGCTTACCCTATCGTGATGAATTAGATTATGGTCGTGGTTTAGAGGCCATGGATATTTTACTGGATAAAGCCAAATCGCTGGGGATTATGTGTCATGTTCACGTGGATCAATTTAATACCCCCAAAGAAAAAGAAACCGAGCAACTTTGTGATAAAACCATTGAGCATGGTATGCAAGGACGTGTCGTCGCCATTCATGGGATTTCGATTGGCGCCCACTCCAAAACTTACCGCTACAATTTGTATAAAAAAATGCGTGAGGCACAAATGATGATGATCGCTTGTCCGATGGCATGGATTGATAGTAACCGCAAAGAAGAATTGATGCCATTCCATAACGCCTTAACGCCCGCTGATGAAATGATCCCTGAGGGTATCACAGTCGCCATTGGTACGGATAATATTTGTGATTATATGGTGCCATTATGTGAGGGAGATATGTGGCAGGAACTTAGCTTGTTAGCTGCAGGCTGCCGTTTCCCAAATTTAGAAGAAATGGTCAATATTGCCAGTATTAATGGGCGTAAAGTATTAGGTTTAGATCCGATTAAATAATCGCCGTTTATCCTTTTTATTCAGGGGATCTTTTTCATAAAATCCCCTGAATTTTTTTCTTTTTCGCAGTAAAATAATCTTATCATTTCATTTAACCAAGATCAGGATGACATCATGTTGTGGATTAGTTTTGCCTTATTCATTGGGGCAGGCATTGCATTACAAACGGCGATCAATGCCAAATTACGCCTTGCCGTAGGATCGCCTTTTATTGCCTCTAATATTTCTTTTTTAGTGGGTACCCTTTGCTTGTTTTGTTTTGGCTTGCTGAGTGCTCAATCTTTTCTCGTTGATACCCAAACCCTCGCCGATACGCCCCTTTGGATGTGGCTTGGTGGTTTTTTAGGCACCATTGCGTTGACCACCAATATTTTGCTATTTCCTCATTTAGGCGGTGTGCAAACGGTAATTATGGTGATTCTCGGGCAAGTGTCCATGGGCCTGATTATCGATCACTTTGGTTTATTTCATACCCCACAATACGCCTTTAGTTTAAGCCGTTTATTGGGGGCAATTTTATTGTTAAGCGGTATTTTTCTGGTCGTGCGTCGCCCTAAAATATCTCACACACCGCAGATGACGTCCTCCCTTTGGTTATGGCGAATTATCGGGATTGTGGCAGGTGGCATGGGCGCTATGCAAACCGCTATCAATGGTGCCTTAGGCCATGAATTACATTCACCATTACTCTCTGCCCTGATCTCTTTTGCAGTGGGAACCCTCTGTTTATTCCTGTTTATTAACGCACAACGTCAACCTATTTTGCCTGCCTTACATCAAGCGGCAAAAGCCAAACTCCCTATTTGGGTGTGGTTTGGCGGTTCACTAGGGGCATTGTTTGTGTTTGGTAACGTGTTGTTAGTGCCAGAATTGGGCACCGGTCAAACGGTGATCTTTGCCTTAGCCGGTATGATTATTGGTAGCCAATGTATTGACCACTTCGGTATATTAGGCGCAGTGAAAAAGCCATTACAGCTTATACAATTTATTGGATTAGCGCTGTTACTCACTGGCATTGCCATTATTCGATTATATTAAAAAAAATCACCGCACTTTATTGAATGTGGGTAAACCAACTAAAAAAGTGCGGTGTTTTTAGACGGATTTTATAAACAATAAGCTGTTGGCTTATTGCGTTACGACACCAGCATCATCTTTCTTATCCCAAAACTTCATCCAAGATGGAATACTCAAAAACGGTTCATCTGGTTTCTTCGCTTGCTGAATTTGTTTGCCCTCATTGGCTTTCACCAATGTTGCAGCTTGCTGTTCAAGCTGTGTTAATCCCAATTCGTGATAGGCATTTTGCATTAATGGCAAGGCCTCTAAAGTGGATTGGGTATCTGGGTAGGTTTTCAACATTCCCGTTACACGGTTGGCCACGGCCACCCAAGCCTTGCGTTCGGTGTAGAATCGGGCAATTTCTAATTCGTGACGAGCCAGATGATCTTTAATATAGGCCATACGTGCTAAGGCATCCGGTGTGTATGGACTGTTTGGGAAATGCGTGACCAAGGTTTGGAAGTTACTAAAGGCCGTTTTCATGGAGGTGCTTTCACGGGTGGCACGGTCGATACCAAAGAAATCTTGCATAAAGTTATCGCCCATGGAAGTATTGGTTAAACCCACCATATATAAGGCGTAATCCACATGTTGGCTGTTTGGGAATGTACGCAAGAAACTGTCAGCGGTGGTAATGGCTTTGGTGTAATCTTGGGTTTTATAGGCGGCATAAATAATATTGAGTTTCGCTTGTTCGCTATAAGTGCTACCGGGGAAACGAGTATCTAACGCATCAAAATAGCGCATTGCATCGCTATAGCTCCCCTCTTGAGTATGGGTTTGTGCTATATTAAATAACTCTTGTTCGGAGGCTTGTTCCACCGCTTTGTTGCTGGAACAGGCTGAAATGGCTAACGCCGTTAATGCAATAAGTGTGAGCGATTTTAATTTACGCATAGCCTATTAATCCTTTTCTATGTAAAAATGTCATCTTAAGGTACAATATCTGTTATCTCCGTCATATTCTATCTGACATTACAAAATAATTCACGGAATTTTATTCTTTATGGCACAAAATACCAAACAAATTACGCTCTCGGCAGAAGTGCAGCCCGAGCAAATGGGACAACGTTTAGACCAAACCTTGGCGGAATTGTTCCCCGATTATTCACGTTCACGCTTAAAAACTTGGATTGAGGCCGATTTAGTGCGTGTCAATGGCCAGTTATTAAATGTGCCACGACATAAGTTGTTAGGCGGTGAGCAAGTTGAAATTTGTGTGGAAGTGGAAGATGAAACCCATTATACGCCAGAAAATTTGCCGTTAGATATTGTATATGAAGATGATGATATTTTGGTGATCAATAAGCCAAAAGATTTTGTGGTTCACCCTGGGGCGGGCAATCCAAATGGTACGGTGTTAAATGCACTACTCTATCATTATCCAGCTATTGCGGAAGTGCCACGGGCAGGCATTGTTCACCGTTTGGATAAAGATACCACAGGGCTTATGGTGGTGGCCAAAACCATTCCCGCCCAAACTCAGTTGGTACGGGATTTGCAGAAACGTAAAATTACCCGAGAATATGAGGCGGTGGCCTTTGGGGTGATGACCAAAGGGGGAAAAGTGGATCAACCTATGGCTCGCCATGCCACCAAACGCACGTTAATGGCCGTTCACCCCATGGGCAAACCGGCGGTGACCCATTATCGGATTATGGAGCATTTTCGCAATTACACTCGTTTACGCTTGCGCTTAGAAACCGGTCGCACCCATCAAATTCGGGTGCATATGGCGCATATTGCTCACCCGTTATTAGGCGATCAAACCTATGGCGGTCGCCCTCGTCCACCGAAAAATGCTACGGAAGCATTTAGTGCGGTATTGCGCCATTTTCAGCGTCAAGCCTTGCATGCGGTGATGTTACGCTTAGAACATCCGATCACCCGTGAAACCATGGAATGGCACGCACCGTTGCCAGAGGATTTTGTGGAATTGATCAATGCCCTGAAAGCGGATTATCAGTTGCATAAAGATGAATTGGATTATTAATCATGACGCAAAAAATCTCACCAAAAATCACCGCACTTTCGCCAGATTGGGACACACCTCATGGCGTGAAAGCCTTTAGCACCACTCGTCAAGGCGGTGTGAGTTTACCACCTTATGACAGCTTTAATCTCGGCGATCATGTGGGAGACGATAAAACTGCGGTGCAAAATAATCGACTTTTATTAACCGAGCAGTTAGGCCTGCCACAGTTTCCGCTGTTTTTAACGCAAACCCATAGCACAAGGGTGATTCAGTTGCCTTATGCGGGTGACGATATCAAGGCGGATGCGGTATATACCCGAGAAAAAAATCAAGTATGCTTGGTCATGACCGCAGATTGCTTGCCGGTGTTATTTTGCACCCGACAAGGTGACGAAGTGGCCGCCGCCCATGCGGGTTGGCGAGGCTTATGTGACGGGATTTTGGAACAAACAATCAGCTATTTTCAAGCGTCGCCAACGGAGATGATGGCTTGGTTCGCCCCCGCCATAGGCCCAACCGCCTTTCAGGTGGGGCAAGAAGTGGTGGAGCAATTTGTGGCACAGGATCCTAATGCCTTATCAGCGTTTACTCCTGATCCCGTGAATAATGGGAAATATTATGGCAATCTGTATCAATTAGCCACACAACGCTTACAGAAATTAGGTATCACGCACATTTATGGCGGTGAATATTGTACGTATCGGCAAGCGGAGGATTTTTTCTCTTATCGCCGTGACGGTCAAACAGGACGAATGGCCAGTTTGATTTGGTTTGAATAAAAAAATCATAAAGTGCGGTTGAATTTTTGCCAGAAATCACCATCTAATCAAAAAATCACCGCACTTTTGGTACGCTTTATTAAGGAAAACATATCACAATGAATTTTATCGGTAAACTGTTAGGTTTTTTGATTGGTTATAGATTAGCTGGCGTGTTCGGCGGGATTGCCGGTGCCGTGGTAGGCCATTGGGCAGAGAAAAAATTATATGAATTAGGCACCGTGAGTTCATCTTTTTTTGGTAAGAAAATCACTCGCCAAGCCTTATTTATGCAAACCACCTTTGCGGTGATGGGGCATTTAAGCAAATCCAAAGGCCAAGTCACGCAAGAAGATATTCAGTTAGCCACCAACGTGATGGGGCAATTACAACTTGATGAGGCCAACCGCAAACTGGCTCAACAAGCCTTTAATCGAGGTAAAGAAGCTGATTTTCCATTACGTCAGGTGATCCGTGAATTTCGCTTAGGTTGTGGTCAACGGGCAGATCTCTTGCGGATGTTCCTCAGCATTCAAGTGCAAACCGCTTTCGCTGACGACGAATTACACCAAAATGAAAAAGAAGTATTGCGCATTGTAGCGGAAGAGCTGGGCTTGTCCTCCATGCAGTTTGAGCAAATGATAATGATGGAATTGGCCCGTCGCCAGTTCTCCAATGGTGGTTTCTATCAACAAGCCTATCAGCGATATCAACAACAGCAACAACAATATCAGGGTGGCTATCAACAACAAGGCAGTTACCAACGAGGAAATTACGGCTATCAATCTGGCCCAACAGTGGAAGATGCCTATAAAGTACTCGGGGTCAACGCCTCTGACGATCAACAAACCATTAAACGTGCCTATCGCCGTTTAATGAACGAAAATCACCCCGATAAATTGGTGTCAAAAGGGTTACCAAAAGAAATGCTTGAAATGGCCAAAGAAAAAGCACAACAAATTCAAGCCGCTTATGATTTGATTTGTAAGGCGAAAGGCTGGAAGTAAGGCTTTTTCATTTGCGTGTTATTTTAGCCCCAATGCAAGGCGTACTGGATCCTTTTGTACGCCAATTACTCACTGAAATTAATGAGTATGATCTGTGCATTTCTGAATTTGTGCGGGTCGTTGATCAGTTATTACCTAGCAAAGTATTTTATCGTCTTGCCCCCGAATTGTCTCATCAGGGATATACGCCATCAGGCACACCCGTGCGGGTGCAATTACTCGGTCAACACCCACAATGGTTAGCCGAAAATGCCAATCGGGCCATAGAATTAGGCTCTCATGGCATTGATTTAAATTGTGGTTGCCCGTCAAAAACCGTTAATGGTAGCCATGGTGGCGCCAGTTTGCTGAAAAATCCGGAATTGATTTATCAAGCGACGCTTGCCTTACGCCAAGCTGTACCATGCCATTTGCCTGTCAGCGTAAAAGTGCGGTTAGGTTGGGACGATATTTCTCAAGCCCTAGAAATTGCAGAGGCGGTACAACAAGGGGGCGCCACGGAAATCACCATTCATGGCCGCACCAAAGCGGATGGCTACCGTGCCGATCGGATTAATTGGCAAAAAATCGGTGAAGTTCGGGCAAAATTGCGTATTCCCGTGATTGCCAATGGTGAAATTTGGCGTTATCAAGACGCTCAACGTTGTCTTGCCATTACCGGTTGTCAAGATGTCATGATTGGGCGTGGAGCGTTAACTATTCCAAATTTAAGTTTAGTACTAAAACATAATCAAGCCAAATTAGGCTGGCAAGAAATCATGTCAATGTTGCAAAAATATGCCCAAACAGAAAACCAATATGACACAGGTTTCTATCATATGGCACGAATTAAACAATGGTTGCAATATTTGAAAAAAGAATACCCCGAAGCCAACCCATGTTTTGAGCAAATCAAAACCTGCCAAAGTGCGGTGGATTTACGCCAGAATTTGAACAAATAACAACCAAATCAAAGAAATATTGATTAAAAAGCAAGCGATTAACAACCAGGGTTGGAACAAACGTTTATAATGCCTGTCTTATTAAACTGGCTACGGTCAATTAGCATTTCTACATTTTATAGGATTATTTTTAATGAACAAATTTACAAAACTCAGCGCGGTATCATTACTCGCCTTATTATTAACCGCTTGTGATAAACCAGCAGAAAAAGCGCCTGAAGCATCTCAACCACAGATTAGCTCTCAACAAAATACTCAAAACAAGCAAGTCACCATCACCGTTGATCAACAAAATATTGCAGAATTTAAAGCATTATTAAATTGGGATGCTCAACTCGTTAGCTTATTCGCTGAACCACAAGAAGCGTTAAACACAGCAAAAGAAAGCAAAGATCCAAACAAAATCAATGCTGCTCTTAAACAATTAGGCGACAAAGTAGCCGAATCTTTAACTAACGTAGATAAACTTGATATCAAAAATGAGCAAGTTAAATTTATTAAAGAAAAATTTAAAGAAAATTTAGTCATTTCGCTAGATTTCGTCAATAGTACTGTTGGTTTATTGGCTCAAGGCAAAGCACCATCAGAAGATGACAAAAAAGCATTAAATGCAAAATATCAACGATTGGCAGCAAATTCCCAAGAAGTACAACAAATTCGTGAAAAATTAACCCAAATTCTTGCACCAAAACCAGCCCAGCCTGCGCAAGAACAACCGGCACAAAAATAGTCGTGATTCATTCAATTCAAAAAGTCAGATCAATGGATCTGACTTTTTTGTTTTTACGCCAACAAGCGCTAACTGAATAACATCATTGACTGCGCCCAGATTTGCCGCTCAATTTGTTCTGGCGATTCTTGCCGAAGCGCACAAAGTGCGGTAAAAATGGATAAAATTCTTTCTGGACGATTCGGTTGGCCTTGATACCCAAACACGGGCATATCAGGGCTGTCAGTTTCTAATAACAACGCATCAAGGGGCAATTTGGCAATCGTTTGGCGAGTTTTGTTGGCTCGGGCATAGGTAATCGTACCGCCCACACCGATTTTATAACCGAGATCCACAAAGCGCTTGGCTTGCGTGTAACTGCCCGCAAAGCCATGAATCACCCCGCACTTTGGCAGTTGAATACGTTTCAAAAAAGAGAAAAGTTGATCATGTGCTTTGCGACTGTGTAAATTCACCGGTAACTGATACTGCTTAGCAAGCTGTAATTGTGCCTCTAAAAAATCGCATTGCTTACGCCATAAGGGATCCTCAATTAATTCTGGCACGGCTCGCTCTAACCCAATTTCCGCCACGGCCGTTAAGTTTTTTGCTGGTTGGCTAAGTTGCTGATGTAATAAATCTAAATCAACATGCTGATGTTGTTGAATATATAAGGGATGTAACCCTAAACCATAATAAAGGTTATCAGGAAAAAGTGAGGTAATTTTTTCAAGAGTTTCGAAATTCTGTTGTGATACTGCCACCATCAGGATTTTTTGCACGCCCGCCTGTTGCGCATTCTTCACCAACTGCGATAATGTTTCGCCGGTGTCTTGCTGCAAATAATCAAGGTGAGTGTGGGTGTCAAAAAACATCGTTTACAAAATCCCCAAAATAACGGGCGGATACATTGCTCCGCCCTACCTACCTTATTCTACGGTCACCGACGTAATCACCACATCTTCTTTCGGCACATCTTGGTGAAAACCCGCATTGCCCGTTTTGACGCCTTTGATTTTATCCACCACGTCCATGCCCTCAACCACTTCACCAAATACCGCATAACCCCATTCTTGTACCACTTCTTTGCCAAACATTTCTTTTGAACGGTAATCTAAGAACGTATTATCCGCCACGTTAATAAAAAATTGTGAACTGGCGGAATGCGGATCGCTAGTACGTGCCATGGCCAAGGTGCCACGTTTATTGCTTAAACGGTTATTGGCTTCATTTTTAATCGGCGCATTGGTGGCTTTTTCACGTAAACCGCTTTCCATGCCACCGCCTTGAATCATAAAACCATCAATCACACGGTGGAAAATTGTGTTATTATAGAAACCAGATTTGCAGTAATCTTCAAAGTTTTTGGCCGTGATCGGTGCTTTTTCAAAATTTAACGCAATTTTAATGTCGCCGAAATTAGTATGTAATGTAATCATTGTGTTTTCCTTGTTAAGTAAATATTTTGTTGGAGCATTATTCCATAAAATGCCGTCTAGTGCTATGCTTAACCTAAAAATAAGTCCCCTCTCCCCTTGGGAGAGTATATAGGAAATAATATGTTAAAAATTTTCAATACCCTCACTCGAGAAAAAGAACAATTTAAACCCATCAATCCGAATAAAATCGGCATGTATGTATGTGGCGTGACAGTTTACGATCTATGCCATTTTGGACATGGTCGTACCTTTGTGTCCTTTGATGTGATTGTGCGTTATTTACGCTATTTGGGCTATGATGTGCGTTATGTGCGCAACATCACTGATGTCGACGACAAAATCATTAAACGTGCCTTAGAAAATAATGAAACTTGTGATGAATTGGTCGCACGGATGATCAAGGAAATGCACCAAGATTTTGATGCGTTAAACATTTTACGCCCTGATATTGAGCCTCGAGCCACGCAACATATCAGCGAAATTATTGCCATGGTGCAAAGTCTGATTGAACGCCAACATGCTTATGTGGCCGAAGATGGTGATGTCATGTTTGATGTGGAAAGTTTTCAGCAATACGGGCGTTTATCTCGCCAAAATTTGGAACAATTACAAGCCGGTGCCAGAGTGGAGATAAAATCGGTGAAACGTAATCCCATGGATTTTGTGTTATGGAAAATGTCGAAACCCAACGAACCGAGTTGGGAAAGTCCATGGGGGAAAGGTCGCCCCGGTTGGCATATTGAATGTTCCGCCATGAACAGCAAAGAATTGGGTCATCATTTTGATATTCACGGGGGCGGTTCGGATTTAATGTTCCCACACCATGAAAATGAAATTGCGCAATCTTGCTGCGCCCATGATGGTGACTATGTGAATTATTGGCTACATACGGGTATGTTGACAATTAATGAAGAAAAAATGTCAAAATCCCTCAATAACTTCTTCACTATTCGAGATATTTTAAGCAAATACGACAGCGAAAGTGTGCGTTATTTCTTCTTAACAGCGCAATATCGTAGTCTTTTAGATTACAGCGAAGAAAATATTGGCTTGGCACGCAAAGCCTTAGAACGCCTTTATACCGCCTTACGTGGCTGTGAAACCGATCTCAGCTTGGAAACCGAAGATCAGTATGTTGTTGCGTTTAAAGAGGCAATGAATGATGACTTTAATACCCCCGGTGCATTGGCCGTCTTATTTGAATTAGCCCGTGAAATCAATAAATTAAAAACCGAAAATCTGGCGCAAGCGAATCAACTGGCGAGCCGATTAAAACAACTGGCCGGCGTATTAGGATTATTACAACAGGATCCCGCCCTCTTTTTACAAGGGGATAATGCGGATGATGAAGTGACTAAAATTGAAGCCTTAATCAAACAACGCAATGATGCCCGTGCCGCCAAAGATTGGCCTACTGCTGACGCTGCCCGCAATGCTTTAACCGCCATGGGCGTGGTGTTGGAAGATGGGGCAAACGGTACCACGTGGCGAAAAGCCTAAACTAAATTGAACTCGAGGCGTAAAGTGCGGTCGAAAACGACAACATTTTACGTCTTTTTTCTACTCGGAGAACATCATGAAATTATCAAAAATTAGCACCACACTTTTCGCCGGCAGTTTAGTCGCTGGCAGTTTAGCCACGCAAGTTTTTGCGGCGCCACCAGCACAAAAAAATCCATTGGCCGATTTACCTTATGCCAATAAAACTGACAAGGGTTACAACCTTGAATTCGACGGCACCCATTACACCACGGCAACCGCCACCGTGAATGGTAAAGACATTATTTACCGTGCCTACGAAAAAATTGTGTATGTGGCCAATCCTGTGGAACCAGACTACCAAACCTTAAATTTCTATGTGCCAGAAGAATATTATCAAGGCAAAGACATTAATGGCTACAACGCCAAAACCGCCCCGATATTCTTACCTAACTCTATCGGTGGTTACATGCCGGCCATGGCAGCCGCAGCAAGCCAAGCCGGTCACGGTGGCAAAACCAGCACGATTTTACAAGCCCTTGAACGTGGTTATGTGGTAGCAAGCGTCGGGGCCCGTGGACGTACACTCAAACAAGGCGACACCTATACGGGCAAAGCCCCAACTGTGATTGTAGATTTGAAATCTGCAGTACGTTATTTACACGCCAACGACGCCAATATGCCAGGTGACGCCAATAAAATTATCTCAAACGGCACCAGTGCTGGCGGGGCCATGTCCGCATTACTCGGTGCCAGTGGCGACAGTGCAGATTACAACCGCTTATTAAAAGACATGGGCGCTGTCAATGCCAGTGATGCCATCTTTGCGGTATCCGCCTATTGCCCAATTACCAATTTAGAACATGCGGATGCCGCCTATGAATGGGAATTCAACGGATTACACCAGTATAGCCGTATGGATATGAGCAAATTGGACGCCAAAAGTTTTAATGACCGCTCCATGAAACAAGCAGTGGTTGAGGGCGAATTAACCGCAGATCAAATTAACATTTCCGATCAATTAAAAGCGCAATTTCCCGATTATCTTAACAGCTTGCAACTAAAAGATAGCGACGGCAAAGCATTAACCTTAGATAAAGCGGGCAACGGCACATTCCGTCATTACGTCGAAAATGCCTTAGTACAATCCGCTAATCAGGCGTTAACAGGCTTAACCGAAGAAGAGAAAAAAGCCTTTATGGCCAAATATAAAGGCCTAAGCTATACCAATGAAAACGTCAGTGCAGTGAATCTAGCCGAATTTGTCACCAACAAAAAACGCATGAAATCCCCGCCAGCCTTTGACGCATTAGATTTAAGTTCTGGCGAAAATGATGAATTTGGCACTGCCACCGTGCAAGCCTTACACTTTACGCCATACAGTTTAAAACACAGCACCGTCAACGGTGGCATGGCGGATGCCGAAAACATCAAATTACTCAACGCCATGAACTACACCGATAACAGCAAAGCCGCGCCACATTGGCGTATTCGTGTCGGCTCCGAGGACTACGACACCTCCCATGCCATTTCCGCCATGCTTGCGGTGAAATTGCGCATGTCAGGCAAAAATGTCGACTACGCTTTACCTTGGGGCGTGGGCCATGCGGGCGATTATGATTTAGCGGAATTGTTTGATTGGATTGATGGAATTGCTAAGTAGATGATAAACGCCATCCCCTCAACCCTATCTTTGAGGGGATCTTTTTTTGTGAGAACAATATGACAACTTTTGTTTTTGATATTGACGGCACGATTTCCAAAAATGGCTTAAAAGTCAGTGATGCCATCTCTGATGCTATTGCGGACTTACTCAAAAATCACTCGGTCATTTTTGCCTCCGCCAGACCTATTCGGGATATGTTGCCCGTGTTGCCGACTGACCTCACCTCACATAAAAACACGACTTTAGTCGGGTGCAATGGTGGCATGGCGTATCAGCAAGACACCTTTATTTTAACCAAATTGTTAGCACAAGATTATGTGGAAAATTGTTTAACCACATTAAAACAATTAAAGTTAGCCTATGTTCTTGATGGCAAATGGGCGTTTTCCTTATCTGAACAACCTCATGATTTTCATCAATATATTGCGTCATTAAGCAATGAGCAAGTCAGCGAACAAGCGTTAATAAATGAGGGAGTGAGTAAAATTTTGGTGCTGTTGGATCACCCTCAACAAGCAATTTATGATCAATTTAATACCGAGAATATTAGCTTTCATATTCATAAAAAAGAATGTTTCTTTGATATTACCCCTAAAGGTAACAATAAATATCATACGCTAAAGCAGTTAATTGGAGAACAAGACTATGTAGCATTTGGTAATGATTTCAATGACTTTTTAATGCTACAACACGCCAAAACCTCTGTTTATTTAGGGGAGAAATCCGAATTTCACGCTGACTATTATGTTGATGATGTGGATTTGGTTGCTGAATTTATTCGTACACATTTTCTTTAAAGCATATAAAAAGTCGCCCTCAAGCGACTTTTTTTTGTTTACTCAAACTCATCCAACCAAGCCAATAAAATCCCCTCTAGGATTTTCTCATTACTGGCCTCTGGATTATCATCAAAATCTTCCAATTCACAAATCCATTGGTGCATATCGGTAAAACGTACGGTCTTAGGATCTAGATCAGGATCACGGTCATATAATGCCTCGGCAATGGCTTGTACATCTGTCCATTTCATTAGTGCGCCGCCTCATTTGCGTGGTTCAGGTTATATTTTGGAATTTCCACCACTAAATCTTCATCACCCACGATACATTGACAAGATAAACGGCTTTCAATTTCTAAGCCCCAGGCTTTATCCAACATATCCTCTTCTTGGTCAGAACTTTCGTTTAAACTGTCATACCCCTCACGGATCACCACGTGACAGGTGGTACAAGCACAAGAACCGTCACAAGCATGATGAATTTCCACATCATGATCATGTGCAAGATCTAACAAGTTATCCCCTTTTTTGGCGTCAATCACCATACCCTCGGGGCAAAATTCTTCATGGGGTAAAAACACAACTTTTGGCATATTTTCTTTCCTATTGTAAATTCGTAAATACTATAAATTATTGACTGATTGCCCTTTTAAGGCTTTTTGGATGGATTTATCCATTCGGCGTGCCGCAAATTCTTGCGTCGCCTGATCTAAATCCTTAATCCCTTGTTTAATGGCTAAGGTGTCAGTGCCTTGCTGTAAATTGTCTAACGAAACTAAGGCATTTTTCACCGCACTGAGTTCATCTGCGTTCAGTAAATCTTGGTCATTTTCCAAGGCGGTTAACACGGCTTCCATCACTCGACGTGCCTCGACACGTTGTTCGGCTAATAAGCGTGCATCAATATCCTGTTTCGCATTTTCCATGGAAGATTTAAGCATATTCGTAATCTCATCATCGGTTAAACCATAGGACGGTTTCACTTGGATAGACGACTGCACGCCAGTGGATTTTTCCATGGCGGTCACACTTAACAAGCCGTCGGCATCCACTTGATAAGTTACACGAATATGTGCCGCACCGGCTGCCATGGCGGGAATACCACGTAGCGTAAAGCGAGCTAATGAACGGCAATCTTCCACCATTTCACGTTCGCCTTGCACAATATGCACTGACATGGCGGTCTGACCGTCTTTGAACGTGGTAAATTCCTGAGCACGAGCCACAGGAATCGTGGTGTTACGTGGAATAATTTTTTCCACTAAACCGCCCATGGTTTCAATCCCCAAAGAAAGCGGAATCACGTCTAATAACAACATATCCGCATCCGGTTTATTGCCCACCAAAATATCCGCTTGAATCGCTGCCCCCAAGGCCACCACTTTGTCAGGATCGATAGAGGTTAACGGCATTTTCCCAAAGAATACGCCCACTTCTTCACGCACAAACGGCACTCGTGTCGAACCGCCCACCATCACCACTTCTCGTACTTCTTCGGCGGTAATATTGGCGTCTTTTAACGCTCGACGACAAGCCATTAAAGAACGTTTTACCAAAGGCTGAATTAATTGATTAAACTGCGCTCGACTAATGCTGCCTTGCCAACCTTGCCAAGCAATCTCCACCTCTTGTTCTTGGGATAAAAACACTTTGATGTCATTTGACATCTCAATCAATTCACGTTGTTGTTGTGCATTTTCAGGGGACTGTCCTGATTGGCTAATGATCCAATCTGCAATTAAATGATCGAAATCATCTCCGCCCAAAGCGGTATCGCCACCTGTCGCCAACACTTCAAACACACCTTTAGATAGACGCAAAATGGAAATATCAAAGGTGCCACCGCCTAAATCATAGACTGCAATCACCCCCTCTTGGCCACTATCCAAGCCATAAGCAATGGCTGCGGCTGTTGGTTCGTTTAACAAACGTAACACATTCAAGCCAGCCAATTTCGCTGCATCTTTGGTGCTTTGACGTTGGGCATCATCAAAATAAGCAGGTACCGTAATCACCGCACCAGACAGTTCACCGCCTAGCGTTTGTTCCCCAAGTGCGGTTAATTTTTTCAGAATTTCGCTAGATACTTCAACTGGACTGACGTTACCTTGTGGCGTTTGAATTAATGGTAAACCGTTTTCCGTCGCCTGAAATTGATAAGGCAAATTTGGATAACGCTGTTGCACATCTGTTAAACTTCGTCCGATTAAGCGTTTAACAGAAATAATCGTATGTTGCGGATCTTGGCTCGCTAACGCCCCAGCATCATGACCCACCACAACGTTATTTTCCGCATAATGCACAATAGATGGGGTTAAGGCTTGCCCTTGTTCGTCTAATAAAATATCCGCCGTCCCACTACGCACCGAGGCAACCAAGGAATTTGTGGTGCCTAAATCAATGCCCACCGCCAATTTATGTTGGTGCGGTGCGGCCATTTGGCCGGGTTCAGCAATTTGTAATAATGCCATGTTTATCTTCTTATTTATATAAATTTTCGATCATCAAACTATCTGCGATAACATTAAATAATGGGCGATAGGTTTCAAATGAAGCACCGGTTGATGTTCCATTGAAAGATGTCATGACCATACCTTGAATCGCCACCATTTTATCTTGAGTGAAGATAAAATAAGTAATATTTTCCATACCAAAATTATTATCTAATCGCTCTGCATTAACCTGATTCCTAAGCCAAAAACCTGGAAATCCTTCAAGCGTTATCACGCCACTCCCGAGATAAACGCCATTATAATCTTCGAGCATAGCCTCTGCAAAATCACGTCTTTCATTGGCATCTGATAAATATTCTCGCCATTCAGCCTTTGAAACACCCCGAATTTCCTCTGGTAAATCTTTTACCATCAACATCACTTGGGCTTCTTTGCCATATTTGCTTTGAAATTTTTGCACAATATTGGAACGTCTCGCCTCTTGCCCGATCCAACTATTCGGCAATCTTAATGACAATGTTAAGCCTTTCGATTTGGGTGAATTACTCGTATAAATATAACTCTCATTCGTTTGTATTTCTTTTAGGGGATCGGTTCCGTAAGCGGTTTGAGCAAAAGACAAAGAAGTCGTCAATAACATGACTGCAACAACGAATAAGTGGCTTAACTTCATGCTCTGTCCCCTAAAACAATTTTTCTTCTACGTTTTCAATCTGTTCAATCAGTTTTTTCACAAAACGTAATTTATCTGCCGTCATTTGTGCGGCTGACCAATTTTGCTCGGCTAGTTCAGTTTCAATTTGTTGCAACAGCGTTTTTTGTTCCGTCTCAATCTCACCACGAAATTCATCAAGTGCGGTGTGATTTTGTTGCGTTTCTATCTCGTCTAACTGTTCACGCCATTGTAATTGTTGCATTAAAAAAGCAATATCTTGCGTACTTTTTTGCTCTAGATCCTGTACTTCGCCTGTGTGAATTTGAATAATCGCCTCAGCACGCAAAATCGGATCTTTAAGGGTTTTTAAGGCATCATTAATTTCTGCCGATTGTTGCATCGCCAAACGCTGATCTTGTACGGATTGGGTAGCAAAATTATCGGGATGAAATTGCTTTTGTAACTGCAAAAAACGCTCGGACAATAAGGCCATATCCACGGCAAATTGTACGGGTAAATTAAATAGGGAAAAGGGATTTGTCATAAAATTTATCTTATTTATACGTTAAAACTTTCACCACAACCACATTGATCTTTGACATTTGGGTTGTTGAATTTAAAGCCCTCGTTTAAGCCCTCTTTCACAAAATCCAGTTCTGTACCGTCTAAATACACCAGGCTTTTGGTATCCACGATCACTTTTACACCGTCATATTCAAACACATGATCATCTTCATTTAGGCTATCCACAAATTCTAACACATAAGCTAATCCAGAACAGCCTGATGTTTTAATGCCTAAACGTAAACCAATACCTTTGCCACGATTTTGTAAAAAAGTGCTAACACGATGAGCGGCACTTGGCGTTAATGTGACTGCCATTATATGCTCCCAATAAAAGAATACAGCCTCTCCCTGTGGGAGAGGATGGAGAAAATCTGAAAGATTTTCGGGAGGTGAGGGTCAATCTCGTGTTCCCTCACCAAAACTATTACCCTCACCCTAGCCCTCTTCCAGAGGGAGAGGGGATTTTATGAGGAGAGGGAATTAATTACTTCGCTTGTTTCGCTTTATAATCCGCAATGGCGGCTTTAATCGCATCTTCCGCAAGAATTGAGCAATGCACTTTTACCGGTGGTAACTCTAATTCTTCGGCAATTTGGCTGTTTTTAATTGCTCCAGCCTCGTCTAAAGATTTGCCTTTGACCCATTCGGTAATTAATGAGCTAGAGGCAATCGCTGAACCGCAGCCATAGGTTTTGAATTTCGCATCTTCAATAATGCCATTGTCGCCGACTTTAATTTGTAACTGCATTACGTCACCACAAGCCGGTGCCCCGACCATGCCTGTACCCACGTCAGCAGATTTTTTATCCATAGCACCCACATTGCGTGGATTTTCATAATGATCTAATAATTTTTCACTGTATGCCATTTTCTTGTTCCTTATAAAATTAGTGAGCTGACCACTCAATGGTGTTTAAATCAATACCCTCTTTGAATAAATCCCAAAGTGGTGATAAATCTCTTAATTTTTGCACCGCACCTTGCATTAGGCTAATGGTGTAATCAATTTCTTCTTCCGTCGTATAACGGCCTAAGGTGAAACGAATTGAGCTGTGAGCTAATTCATCATTTAAGCCTAAAGAACGCAACACATAAGACGGTTCAAGGCTCGCTGAGGTACAAGCAGAACCAGAAGACACCGCAATATCACGCAATGCCATCATTAAACTTTCACCCTCAACATAGTTAAAGCTGATGTTTAAATTGTTGTCTAAACGGTGTTCCATAGAACCGTTCACATAGGTTTCTTCAATGCCTTTTAAGCCATTGTATAAACGGTCACGTAAGGCTTTTAAGCGTGGCATTTCAGTTGCCATTTCTTCTTTACAAATACGATAAGCCTCACCCATACCGACGATTTGATGCACAGGTAACGTACCTGAACGCATACCACGCTCATGGCCACCACCGTGAATAATCGCCTCTAAACGAATACGTGGTTTACGACGTACATATAATGCCCCAATCCCTTTTGGCCCATATAATTTGTGGCTTGACATAGACAGTAAATCTACCGGTAATTCCGCTAAATTAATCTCAACTTTACCCACGCTTTGCGTGGCGTCGGTATGGAAAATGGTTTTATTGGCACGACAAAGTTCACCAATGGCTTTAATATCTTGAATCACCCCGATTTCGTTGTTGGCGTGCATAATCGAAACTAAAATCGTATCTGGACGAAGTGTCGCTTTAAACACGTCAAGATCGATTAAACCGTCCGCTTTCGGATCTAAATACGTGACTTCAAAGCCCTCACGCTCCAACTGACGACAAGTATCTAACACCGCTTTATGCTCAGTTTTGCAAGTAATAATGTGCTTGCCTTTGGTTTGATAGAAATGTGCAGCCCCTTTAATGGCCAAGTTATCCGCCTCGGTTGCCCCCGAAGTAAACACGATTTCACGGCTGTCTGCACCGATTAAATCCGCAATTTGATTACGTGCGATATCCACCGCCTCTTCCGCTTGCCAACCAAATTTGTGTGAACGAGAGGCTGGGTTACCAAAGTTACCATCAATGGTTAAAAATTCCATCATTTTTTTTGCCACACGTTCATCTACTGGACAGGTTGCTGCATAGTCCAAATAAATTGGTAATTTCATTAAATTCACTCCTAAAAATGCTATATTTATAGCTAGCTATTGACGACTAAAAGATTATCAAAATCTTGATGTGTTTGATGAGTACGTGCTTTCGTACTCTGCTTATTAACCAGTTCTGCCAAGGTGATTTGATCTAAAAAACTCTCAATCCGTTGGCTTAATTCTTCCCATAAAGAATGGGTTAAACATTCATGCCCGTCATGACAATTCCCTTGACCTAGACATTTCGTCACGGAAATATTTTCATTCACCGCCGAAATAATCATACCAATGGAAATATCTTGTGTCGGCAGTCCTAATTGATAGCCACCACCTGGCCCACGCACGCTTTTCACTAAGCCATGTCGGCGTAATTTAGCAAAAAGCTGCTCCAAATAAGAAAGGGAAATACTTTGCCGTTCAGAAATGTCAGACAATGTCACCGGATTTTCCTGACCATTTAGTGCAATATCTAAAATGGCCGTCACGGCATAACGTCCTTTGGAAGTTAATTTCATCTTTCTCTCTCTTCTTATCCTAAAAATCAATGTGAATAGTTTACTTAACCTAGTAAAATAGTCAACTATTATTACTTATGAAAATCTAAGCGTTTTTCCACCGCAGTTAACATACCACGCAAAATATTTAACTCATTTTGCTCCACTTCAGCACGTTGATACAAACGCCTTAATTTCGGCATAACACCTTGATTTTGAATAAAACCTAAAGATTGATAAAGGCGTTCCGTATGTTCAAAAAAGTATTCTAATTGTTGTGTCGTGGCTAAAAGTGCGGTGTTTTTAACGGTATTTTCTATGGGAGTAACAGGCATTTCCTGTGCAGTTTGCGACAAAAACGCCATACGTAATTCATAACACACCAACTGCACCGCCATGGCTAAATTGAGCGAAGAATAATCAGGATTCGCCGGAATAGTTAAATGATAACGGCATTTCAAGAGTTCATCATTGGTTAACCCCACTCGCTCACGACCGAAAATAATCGCCACTTTTTCACCGCACTTCGTGGCTTGCATGGCAATCTCACCGCATTGACGAGGTTCAATTAAACTATTCTGCAAATGGCGGAGTCTGGCACTGGTGCCAATCAACAGCGAACAATCGCCCACCGCTTGCTCAAAACGCTCAACCACCACCGCATTTTTCACCACATCCTCCGCCCCTGCGGACAAAGCTATTGCCTGTTCATCAATACCTTGTTTCGGCGAAACCAAATACAACTCACGCAAGCCCATGGTTTTCATGGCCCGAGCCGCCGAGCCAATATTGCCAGAATGGGAGGTTTCGATTAATACAATGCGGATGTTGTCTAACATAGTTGCGATATTCAAATTAAATTTGTTGCTTATTTTAGCACAATATCCCTATTTATTAGTAGGTTTTAGAAAATATTTTTAATAGTGGAAACGGCTCAAAAAATTCACTATAATGCACCGCAGTTTAAGGCAAAACGCAAAATACGCTTTGCCATTGTTCTTTTCACAATCTCTAATGGATATTCTTATGAACCCAATGTTAAATATCGCAATTCGTGCTGCACGAAAAGCAGGCAATGTTATCGCAAAAAGTTATGAAAACCGTGCGGATATTGAAACCCAAGTTAAAGGCAACTATGACTACGTGACCAACGTAGATAAAGCGGCCGAGGCCGCCGTGATTGAAACCATTCGTGCCTCCTACCCTGATCACAGTATTATCACCGAAGAATCAGGCGTGTTAGCCGGTAACGACCGTGATACGCAATGGGTAATCGATCCATTAGACGGCACCACCAACTTTATCAAGGGTTTCCCACATTTTGCCGTGTCTATCGCTATTCGTGTCAAAGGTCGCACTGAAGTGGGCGTGGTTTATGACCCAATCAAAAATGAATTATTTACTGCGGTACGTGGCGAGGGAGCAAAATTAAACGATATTCGTTTACGTGTTGCAGACCGCCGTGATATGAAAGGCACCGTACTAGCCACTGGTTTCCCATTCAAACAAGCCAAACTGATGCCAATTCACATGGCCATGATGAATGCCTTAATCACCGATGCTGCTGATTTCCGTCGCACAGGCTCTGCCGCCTTAGATTTGTGCTACACCGCTGCCAACCGTGTTGATGGTTTCTTTGAAATGGGTTTAAAACCTTGGGATATTGCCGCAGGTGAATTGGTCGTTCGTGAGGCGGGTGGCTTAGTTTGTGATTTTAATGGCGGACATGATTATTTAAAAGACGGTCATATTGTCGCAGCTCACCCTCGTGTGGTGAAAGAAATTTTGACTAAAATTCAGCCTTGTTTAGGGGATGCGTTTAAAGAGTAATATCTGTTGTAATATGAAAAAGGGGCGTTAGCCCCTTTTTTAAATTTTATTTTCTATTAACCACGTTTGAAACTGCGGTTGATTAATCTTTAATTCATCTCCCACACCCCGAGTGATCAAATCCGCTCGTTCAAGTTTTTTCATTTTACCTTGAATTGTACTGCTACTTATTTGTTCAACGCCCAACAAATTTGCTAATTGTTGACGAGTGTCTTGGCTGTACAATGCACTTTTTCCTTGAGCGATCAAACGTAAAATCTGTCTCTCAAGCTCACTAAGCTGTTGCCATTGTTGTACATTCTCATTTTGAAAGCCTATTTCATCTAAGGTCTTTTGTACGGCTTGTTCTAAAGAAAGCTCAGGATCGATAATCAAATTCTGTGTAATCGTCCGCATATATAATGGCGTATAATTTAATCGTTGAAAAATCGTAAAAAATACCGCTTTATCTAATCCTTTTCCAACTCGTTGCTGATAAATATTCGCTAAAAAGTCAGTAAAATCACGACCAAGATTGGGAAAATTGAGTGCATGTGCAAAATGAAAGAACGGTGCTTTACTGTCATTAAACATCGTACGTAAACCATTTGTGCTTGATCCAGTAAAAATTACTTTAATTTTAGATTGATACATATCAAGCCCTGTACGCAAAGATTTCACTAAGGCTTGCATTCCCTTAATTCTAGCCAATTCTTGGATTTCATCAAACAGCATTAAGACAGGTTTCTGACTGGTTTCGGCAATTTCTTGCAATAGACGACTTGGGCTTGTTTGCACCGGTAATTTTCCATTGTCTAAACCTACACCAACCATCCCTGCAATTTCAACGGTTTTAATTTTTCCCAACGCTTTGTTTAGCTTAGCTTGTACTGTTTTAGTTAGAAAAGTGGATAATGCCTGACAAAAGGCTTGCTGAATATCCGTTCCCTGAGCTTGGTTATCTCCAGAAATAAATGTATCCATAAAACTAAAATAGCAAACGTGAAACCCCATTTTTTCCGCTAAGGGTTTAATATCCTGTAATAAAAATTGTGTTTTGCCCATACGACGTGGAGCAAACAATGTCAAAGCATGGCTAATACCATCTTTCAAACTCACCACTAAACGTTCTGCCAGTTCTGTTCGTGGATAATAGAGAGGATCCTTGGTTATATTGCTCATTTTATATACCTTTATACAAAATTATACTTCACGTATATAATTATACTTTACATATATAATTTTGTATATTTTATTTTGATAACCATAAATCAATCAAATCCAAGCTGATTGTTCATTGATAATACTTCAAGATTACTTGTATTTTCTCCAATTCAATCTGTTTCATATAATTTTCCATAAATGCCCAATTTGGGGAATTATCGGAATTAACAGGCAATAAAATTTTCTGTTTAGCCATACGTTTTGCATTAAATTTATAGCCATACTGATATTTAGATTTCTGTTGTAAAATCGCCATTTTTAAAAATAGATAAGCATGTTTACCTACCGAACAATCTTTAATTTTTAGGCGTTTTACATCATCTGAAAATAAACACTCATAGGGGTGATAAAAACTCTCTACTACGCTACCGTTATAATTTACCCCTAATACATTTTTATCTAGGCTTGCATTTGAATTAGCGACAAAAGCCGTTACACCATTATGACTATCACTTGCTCCAATAAATGGTATAATGCCCTCTTGCATATCTTGCTTGATTAAACGAACACCTGAATAAATTTCACAAATATCTTCAATAACAAAGGTTTGCCATTTGACATTATCAGCAAGGCGTGTTACCCCCCCCCGCTCATTTTTTGTACTATTATAATAGGCTAATACGGTCTTGATTTTATCCTGTTCAATTTTTTGCATAAAATCCGCCATCAATTGCCAATCAGGGAGATTATCTTTATTAACAGGTAACATGATTTTTTGAAATTTCAATCTATTATTATTAATAGAATAGCCATGACTAAATTTATCTCGTTGATTAGTAATGCTACAAGCAATAAAGAGCATAGTAAATTTTGATAATTCAAGTTTAGGTAATAGTGCCGTAACGTGAGTATCTAAAGCACATTCAGCAGGTTGGTAATAAGCCATACCAACACCACCATCACCGTCATTATTTAAGGTGATAATATGGCTTGAAAATAAAGATTTTCCATTATATTCAATAAAATCTTTATAGCCATTATCTACTTTTTTCGCTGAAACTAAGGGGATTTTTCCTGTTTGACATTTAGCCATATTGCTTTGATTACCACGGATAAAATCAAAATAATCACTAATAAAAAATTCTTTCCAATTAGTACCTTTTAAATTTCCAGTATCAATCATCAAAGAAAAGGCTTGACTAGCATAATAATCAGTAATTTCATCAATCTGTTTTTGCTCTTTTTGCTTGATAAAATCTTCCATAAATTGCCAATCTGGTGCATTTTTTCCATTGACTGGTAACATCACAACTTGCTTTCTTAAACGAGTTGAATTGATCGTAAAAGAATAGGAATATTTACTCTTATGTTGTTTTAAACTACTTACAATAAACGATAAAACTTCTCTGCTTAATGTTTGTTTCGCTTTAAGAATATTAACTTTAGTTCCTGTAAAAAAAGGATAATTTTGTACAAATGGTTCAGCTGTTTCATTGCCAATGGTAATCACTGGATAATCGGTATTCAAATAGGCTTCATCATAATCTATAAAGCCATCTAAGCCATTATTCTGTTCTTTACGAGTAATATAAGCATAATAGCCCTGTTCTCTATTAACTTTATTACCATCAATGCTTTTACCAATTTTGACATCAAATAAATTACCGATAAGAAAACCTTTCCACTCTTTATCCGTTAATTTGAGTTCATTCATTTCCACTCTCCAAACCAAACAAATAGCCCCGACCGTGTGAAATCATATTCACTTCAAAAGTCAGATAATCAGCTATGATTTTTTCAAAATCCGATTCGCTTGGAATTTCATCATTAAAATAATAGAACGAGTGCAACCATTCATCATCGGCTTCAATGGTAGTTTCTACACAAAATTTGCTTTCTGCTTGAATTCGTCCAAACCAGACATCTAATAAATGCGATTTTTTATCTTTGGCTTCGACCGTTTCCACTAAACCAATATGTTTTTGCACCTCAAAACCGTCATTTTCAAAATTGATGAATTTCACCAATTTGTCTTTGTCGTGTGGCACGCCTGTAGTAAATATCGCAATACAAGGATTGGTTCCCACCCCGTAAAAGGTATTTTTATTCAGCGTAATCACACCATCAAGGCTGTGTTTTTTCAGAATGTTTTCTTTAATCGCTTGTTCTTCTCTGGTTTTACCTGTCATTGATGATTGCGGTACAATAACAATCGCTTTTCCGTCTTCAGTCAAACTATCAAGTAAATGTTCGGTAAAGGCAATTTCATAGCGTTGCGGATCTTGTTTTGAACCTTGCGAATAAGGTGGGTTCATCATACCAATATTACAGCCTTTTAACTGTAATTGGGCGGCATTTTGTTTGAGAAAATCTTCTTGTTCTAAATTACTTTTACCATCACCACGCAAAATCATATTAGTAGTGGCAATAGTAAACATATAAGGCTGTAATTCTATGCCGTGTAATTGATTTTTACGAATTTCTCGTTTTTGCATTTCGCTATTCGTTTTTTCTAGCATGGTGTGCATTGCCGAAATCAAAAATCCTGCCGTGCCACAACAAGGGTCAAAGACTTTATCTGTTGGCTGCAAATCCACTAAATCACAAAAAAGATCCACAATATGACGTGGTGTTAAAATAATACCGAGCGTTTGCCCATCACCACCAGAATAAGACATAAATTCACTATAAAAACGACCAATATAATCTTCCGAAGATTGAATATTTTTGATGTTTTTATAAATATGTTCATATAAAAATTCGGTGTAATGTTTGAGTGGTGTTTTTCCCAACGTGGCATTAATTTCATTAATGGCTTTAGTGTCTTTAATCACTAAAAATTGACTCAGTAATTTATCTTTTTTCACTTCGGGTTGCACTTTAGCACGTTGCAAATTACTTTCAATGGCTTCATAAATTTTTTGCCCGTCTGTTTTGACTTCATCGCCATTTAAATGGTCTATGCTAAAATTATGAAAATCCATTTCACGCAAAGCCAATAAAATTCCCGATACAATTAATGGCTTGTCTTTATCTTGAATGCTACCAAATTTGAAAAAATCTTCATGTAATGTTTTAGCATCGCTAAGAATTTCAGCGGTGGTTTTCTCTTGGCTAGTTTGTTCTTTTAAAATATTCTTGGTGTAATATTCCTGAATATTTTTAGGGCTAAACAGCATAAAAGTTTCAACATCATCAAGCTCTTTATACTCGGCCCTTTCATTGATAAATAACGGCGAAATCTTATGCCGTTTTTCATCGCCCGATACCCCAATGGCAATAATTTTTTTGTAATTGGTGCTTTTGGCTAAATGCAAGCCATAATGCAATGCACCATTCACAGCAAAATCTGTCAGGCTTTTTGTTTCTTGGCAAATAAGGTTATTGTCATTGCGTTTGATGTGATCTTTAACGTTAGCTTTATCTTCAATCACAATCAGAAAATCTTGCACCACGCCGCAATATTCAGGATAGCCAATGTTGCCTGTTTTGGATTTCGATGCCGTTTTTAAGGCTTCATCAACGTCTTTAATTGTACTTCCTTGAGCATCTAGTTTTAAGCCTGCTTCTTTAAGCAATTCATATACCCAAAGATCGGTTGCGATTTCTTTTTTTGCCATGGTGTATCTCAATATGTTGTGTGTGGGGGGGGAAATTAGGTCGCTATTCTAACACAGTTAAAATAACAAAAAAATGACCGCACTTTTTTGTGTCACCTAAAAAGTGCGGTGTAAAATAAAGAAATTATTTGATATTATTTTCTTTTTCCAACCATTGTTCAATCAACATCAAACTCTCTCCTATCCGTTGTTCAACATCAATTATCCAACGCTCGATACACTTATCCCATTCTTCCAACTCCCCCTGTTGCATCAAATTCGCCACATTCTGCACCGATTGCATAGCAAGACTCGCCGCTGCCCCTTTGAGCTTATGAGCGGTTTCGGTGAATTGTTGTTTGCTAATATGGCCTTGTTGGTAATCTTGATAAGCAGAAACCACATCTAAATCCCCGCCGTTGATTTCCTGTTTAAATAAACGGATATTTTCGGCATATAAATCTTTGCCAATAAATTCAAGCAGTTCCGCCAGAATGTCAGGGTTAAAATATTCAGTTAAATCTTCGGGAATGGGTTGAGTCTCTGCGTGCTTTGGTGCATGTGCTAACATTTCACTTTCGCCAAAATAGGTATTCAAGCAAGCGGTTAATTCATTCACTAACAAGGGTTTACGCAATACGTCGTCCATGCCTTGGCGTTGATATTCGGCTTTGTTTTGCATCACATTAGCAGTTAACGCAATTAACGGTGGCAGATAATCATAACGATCGTTTTCATAGCCATCACGTAAATAATGGGCAATGTCAAAGCCAGTCATATCGGGCAGTTGAATGTCTAATAACAATAAATCATAGCTGTTGTGTTCAAAGGCGTGAATGGCCTCTTTGCCTGACATGGCGACATCTACTTGGTGACCGAGTTTTTCTAACAGGGTTTTCGCCACGGTGATATTGAGTTGAATATCTTCCACCAGTAAAATGTGTAAATTTTGTACCGCACTTTTTACCATAGGCGACGCTTTGGGTTCCACACTTTCCGCTTGAATGCGGAGCGTAAAGGTGGTGCCTTGTCCGAGTTTGCTAGTGACAGTTAAATCTCCCTGCATTAAATGTGCCAGATTTTTTGAAATGGCTAACCCAATGCCACTGCCAGCGGAGCGTTTGCCACTGCTGGCCACTTGGTAATACATGGTGAAGATTTTATCTAGCTCTTGGCTTGGCACACCTTGTCCGGTATCCGTGACGGAAAATTGATAGTGATTATCGGGCAAGGCGTTGACTGCTAGGCTGATCGTCCCCTGTTCAGTGAATTTCACCGCATTACTCAATAAATTCCATAAAATTTGGTTTAGCCTTGTTTGATCTAAGCGTAAAAAGTGCGGTAAATTTTCGTCACATTTCATCTCAAAAGACAAGCCTTTTTGACTGGCTAATAAGGTCGCAATATTTTGTATATCGTTTAAAAACGCATAAAAATCCGTTTCACGTTGATATAACTCGATATTATGGCTATCAATTTTTTCTAAGTCGATAATATCATTAAAAATATTACCTAAAGACACCGCACTTAGGCTAATGGTATGCAGATAATTTCGCTGTTGTTCCGTCAATGATGTGTCTAACAGCATTTGGCTTAACCCCAAAATGCCATTTAATGGCGTGCGGAGTTCGTGACTAATACTAGCGAGCAAGGCACTTTTATCTTGAATGGATTTGGCTAAGGCTAAACGTGAACGTTCGAGCCGATCGACTAATAAAGTGAAAAAATAAATCACAAAAGGGGCGGAAATCAAGCCAAAGATGATGGCATAACTTAAACTTTCCCAATTTATTCGCCCCATCACCACAAAACTTAACACAATATGGGTCAGCAAGGCAAAGGTGGCGACAATGAGGAAACCTAACAGGGAAAATTTGAGCCGACCGAGTTTGATCACCCAGTCGATATAGCGTTGTGTGAAATGATTGACGTTCATAGCGGATCTCATTAAGATTTTTTGCGTATCTTAACAAAATTTGATGCAACAAGGGGGAATTTTTGTCTGGCTAATTCTAGCCACTAACTAAATTCCAATTCCACCGCACTTTGCCCCAGCATTTCCACCAAATCCACTAATAACTCGTCATCAGGTTTGATGTACCATTGCACGCCGAGCTTTAACAATGCTCGTCCTTGTGGGCTGTCATAATAAATATGAATCGGTATCGTGCCACCGCTGTAAGGCGCTATAACAGATTGAAATTGCTTAATAAACTGCGGTGTAATTTGGTCTTGTTTTAGCATAATCGCCAGACTTTTTACATAACGGCTGCGTGCCTCACTTAAGGTCATCAATTCACGCACCGACATGCGCAAGCCTTGGGTGTATTCATCTTCGCTCACTTGGCCCGACACAATCACAATATTGTCTTTCTGCAAATGCTCGCCGTATTTTTCCAAGGCCTCGGAAAATAAGGTAATATCTAATTTCCCCGAACGATCATCAAGGGTAGCAATGCCAAGACGATTGCCTTTTTTAGTAACCGCAAAGCGAGAGGCAATAATCAAGCCGTAAGCCGTGCTGACTTCCCATCGTCGATTCGGCATCAGTTCTTTTAAGCGGAAACGACCATAATGTTTCAACTCGGTCAAATAGCGACTAATCGGGTGGCTGCTTAAATACAGGCCGAGCGTTTCCCGTTCGCCGTCTAAAATTTGCTTATCCGTCCAAGGTGGCGTGTGGGCGTATTTACGCTCCACGTCTTCGTGGCTTTCGGTCAACACACCAAACATATCCGCTTGGCCAATTTCTTCATTTTTGGCAAATTGGTTAGAAGATTGCAGTGCATCTTCTAAATTTTTCGCTAACGCCGCACGGTGTGGCCCGAGTTTATCGAAAGCCCCTGATTTAATCAGGCTTTCAAAGGTACGGCGGTTAACTTGTTTCAAATCCACTCTGGCACATAAATCAAATAAATCTTTGAAAATGCCGCCTTTTTCACGCACCGACACTAACGCCTCAATCGGCGCCACCCCGACCCCTTTGATCGCCCCAATGCCGTACACAATTTCGCCTTGTTCATTCACGCTAAAATGATGTTTACCCGTGTTAATATCGGGCGGGGTCACTTTTAAGCCCATGCGTAAACATTCATCATACAAGCCAACAATTTTGTCGGTATTGTCCATTTCCGAGGTCATCACTGCCGCCATAAATTCCGCAGGGAAATGGGTTTTCAGCCATAGGGTTTGATAGGACACCAAGGCATAAGCGGCCGAGTGCGATTTGTTAAACCCATAGCCGGCAAATTTTTCCACCAAGTCGAAAATCTTCATGGCTAATTCGCCATCTACGCCGTTTTTAATCGCCCCCGCCTCAAACACCGAGCGCTGTTTTGCCATTTCTTCTGGCTTTTTCTTCCCCATGGCTCGGCGTAATAAATCCGCCCCACCGAGCGTATACCCCGCCAAGGCTTGTGCGATTTGCATGACCTGCTCTTGATACACAATCACGCCATAGGTCGGTTCTAAAATCGGTTTCAGGCAATCGTGTTGATAGGTTGAATCCGGATAGGACACTTCTTCTCGCCCATGTTTGCGGTCGATAAAGTTTTGCACCATGCCCGATTCCAACGGACCAGGGCGGAACAAGGCCACCAAGGCGATAATATCTTCAAAACAGTCTGGTTGCAGGCGTTTAATCAAATCTTTCATACCACGAGATTCCAACTGGAACACCGCCGTGGTTTCTGCGGCGAGCAAGGTTCTAAAGGAATCGGGATCGTTTAATGGAATACTTTCAATGCGAACTGGTGGCTTGCCCTCTTTTTCCATACGAGCATTAATCATATCCAACGCCCATTTAATAATGGTGAGCGTGCGCAAACCGAGGAAGTCGAATTTCACCAATCCCGCATATTCCACATCATTTTTATCAAAATGGGTGACGGGGTGCAGCCCCTCACTGTCGCAATACAATGGTGAAAAATCCGTAATCAAGGTCGGGGAAATCACCACGCCCCCCGCATGTTTCCCCGCATTGCGAGTCACGCCCTCGAGTTTGCGAGCCATATCAATTAAGGCTTTGACTTCCTCGTCCGATTCATAAATTTCGGGTAATTTCGGCTCGGCCTCAAAGGCTTTGGCTAACGTCATACCAGGATCCGGTGGCACTAATTTGGAAATACGATCCACAAAACCGTACGGGTGGCCTAATACACGCCCCACATCACGGATTACCGCCTTAGCCGCCATAGTACCGAATGTGATAATCTGCGACACAGCTCCCCGTCCGTACATTTCTGCCACGTGATCGATCACCCGATCTCGCCCATCCATGCAAAAATCCACGTCAAAGTCGGGCATGGACACCCGTTCAGGGTTTAAAAAACGTTCAAAAAGTAAGTCAAAAGCGAGCGGATCCAAATCGGTAATTTTTAACGCATAGGCCACTAAAGATCCTGCCCCAGAACCCCGCCCCGGTCCAACAGGAATACCGTTATCTTTCGACCATTGAATAAATTCCATCACGATCAAGAAATAACCGGGGAATCCCATTTGGTTAATCACATCTAATTCAATTTGCAAACGTTCATCATATTCTGGACGTTTTTCCAACCGCACTTTTTCATCAGGAAATAAAAACGCCAACCGTTCTTCCAAGCCCTCTTTGGCTTTTTTGACTAAAAAATCTTCCGTACTCAATTCGCCCGTTGGAAACTGCGGTAAAAAATATTCGCCTAATCGAATGGTGACATTACAGCGTTGTGCAATGAGTAAGGTATTTTCAATCGCCGACGGAATATCTGCAAACAGCTCGCACATTTCTTGTTCCGAACGGAAATATTGTTGATCGGTATAAAGTTTCGGGCGTTTTGGATCGTCCAACGTATAACCATCATGAATCGCCACCCGAATTTCATGTGCCTCAAAATCCGCCGATTTCAAAAAACACACATCATTCACCGCCACCACAGGCAATTGATAACGTTGAGCCAGTTCCAACGCTCCTGCAATATAACGTTCTTCTTCCTGATGACCGGTACGTGCTACACTTAAATAAAAATGATTAGGGAAAAATTCTTGATAAAAAGCCACCGCACTTTCCACCGCCGAGGCATTCTCTTTTAACAATGACAGCCCAATATCGCCCTTGCGACCGCCAGACAGTACAATCACACCCTCATGATGTTCGGTCAACCATGCTTGATCGATATAAGGCAAATCATCATAACCACGCTGATAAGCCTTTGATAATAAAAGGGTAATATTTTTATAGCCCGCATTATTTTTCGCCAGTAAAGTTAATTCAAAACGTTCCTCCCCACAAAGCTCGCTTTTCACCAACACATCCGCCCCAATAATCGGCTTAATCCCCGCCCCTAAAGCCTCACCATAAAATTTCACCAAACCACAAAAGTTAGCAAAATCTGTCAACGCCATCGCCACCATATTTTCTGCCGCACAGGCTTTTACTAACGGTTTCACTTTGGCGATACCATCAATCATGGAAAAATCGCTGTGGGTACGCAGATGGACAAATCGTGGGGCTGACATGAGAATTCCTTAAATGGCTATAAAAGTGCGGTCTATTTTACGTTAATTTTGGGGAAAATGAAAATACCGAGCAATTGGCGCAGTAGATTTGATTGTATAACATAAGTCCTGACATGATGTTGCGACAAATTCTCGTCAGTCTAATTCTATCATTATTGATTAAATTAAAATCAATAAATTCCAAGACTTCATCAAAAGGAAGTGAAAGAAGAAACACGTAGTTTAATTAGGGAATTGCTGATTTAACAAAACAAGAGCGGAACATTTCCGCCCAATATTTCCTAAAGTTTTCTACTAAAAACCCATTCTTCGGTCATTTTTCACCACGGGCTTTAATTCACACTCTTTTGCCAATGCCATCACCCAATCTTCCCCCTTTTTAAACGGTGAAAATTGATGACGACGAGCAACGGCGGCAAAATCCCCAGCAGTTAAATAATCAATTTCGGCTAATCGCATAAAATCTTGCTCATTTAGGGCAATCCCGAGATTTTCCGCCTGACATTTCGCCAATTCGCAAATTTGCGTTTGAGTCAAATAATCAAATTTTAATTTCAGATCGAAACGGCGTAACACCGCAGGATCAAGGCTGTCCATTAAATTGGTGGACACCACCAACAAACCGTCAAATTTCTCAATTTGGGTAAGCATTTCATTCACCATTGAGCGTTCCCAACTGCGATCCGCCCCATTTCGGTCAAATAAAAAACTGTCCACTTCATCTAACACCAATAGCATATTATTTTCCTTGGCTTTGTTAAATGCACGGGCGATTTTCTGCTCCGTACCACCCACATAAGGATCGAGCAAATCCGATCCATTGAGCTGCAATAACGGCAAATTCGCTTGTTCACTCAACCATTTCGCCCACGCGGTTTTTCCCGTACCCGCGGGGCCATAACAACAAATTCGCCCCCGTTTATGTTGCTGTAAACCTTGACTAATTTGATAAATATTATCGCTACAAGCTATAAAATCTAAAGAATAATACACCGCACTTTGATTCAACGGTTCGATTTTTTTATAACCTTGTGCTTGCAACGTTTGGTTAAACCAATTGATCGCCATATTGCCATCGATTTTCTCTTGCTGTTCTGCCAGCTGATTCATAATCGTAAAACCTTTATCAATTAACGCTGGCGAAATGGCATCTTGCACCGCAAAATGATGAATATAAGCAGGCGATAATTTATTCCCCACTTTTGCTAAAATTAGTTTTTCTTTATTTTTAATCGGCAAATCGGGCATTTCAAAAATAAAATCAAAACGACGTAAAAAAGCAGGATCAATGCCTTGAATATTATTGGACAACCAAATCATCGGCGTTAAATTATTTTCCAGCAATTGATTGACCCACGCTTTATGCGATTGAGCCACCGATTTTTCAAAAAAGCCGCCATAAAACACATCTTCCACTTCATCAAAAATAATCATCGCTTGTTGTTCTGCCGTTTCTAATAAACGTTGAGCTAAACGGCAATTATTTAAACGTTGCTCCCCATCAATAATATCGCCATCTCGATCTTCAGGGCTAAGGGTATAACAAGTCACACCTAATTGTTGGGCTAATAAAGAAGCAAATTCTGTTTTACCCACACCAGCTTTGCCGTGAATGAGAATATTCATTCCACGTTGTTTGTTGATAATGTTAGGTGTTAAATAATCTAAAAGTTGCTGTTTAAATTCGCTAATATGCTCAAATTGAGCAAAGGTTAATTTCGGCTTAGCACTTTCTTGTAAACAACGGGATAATAAGAGATTACAATCTATTTCAAAATAGGTAAACTCGTGAATATCCACCAAACCTTCCCAACGAATAAAGTCCTTCACTTCATTACAATAATGAGCTCGTTCCAAAATGCCATAGCTAAATAATTTCGCCTTTTTCTTTACCACATTCTTTAATACTTGTTTATTTACATTCAATACTTTCGACATAATATCCAAACAGTCATTCAAATTTAAATCTCGGTGACGAGATAAATTCATTGCTAAAACTAATTCATTTTCTAATTCAAGATGTGTTGCTAAATGTAATACAGCTTGTTCCACATCAGATAAATTTAATAAATCTGTCAAAAAAACAATATTTTTATCCAACATTTTCCATTGTTCTTCGCTATCTTGTTGCTGCCGAATTTGTTGATATCGTTGCGTTAATAATTGTTTGAAAATACTTTCTTTTACCTGTTTTTCATTGTTTTCATCCGAAAATTCAATATTCAATTCTTCTGGCATACCTAACGCACGGGCTAAATCGCTATCTGCCCAACTATTCTTTTCAATAAAAAATCGCCACGCATTACAATCTAGCAAATAATGCAAAATCATTTTTTGACTATAAAGAGAAAGGGAAGTGGGTTGTAATTGATGTTGTGTTGTCATCATAAACTCCTTATTATTAATGTTCTCGCTATAAATAAGCTTAAAGGGTAAATTAAAAGTCGGTTTATGATAATTTTAGTCATTGGTGCGACAAATTATGTCGTAAAAGCACAATAAAAAGAAAAAGGATCATAACGATCCTTTAGATTGAAGAAAATTAGACTTTATACGTCCACGCCACTGCTGAAAAATCATCGCTCCATTTTAGGGTATGTCCTTTTCTAGCTTCTTGACAATACACCCGTAAACGCTGTTCATTAGTGGTATAACTCGTCCAAATATCGGTGAGCCGTTTAGATTCAATAAAATCCGTCAAACCATCGGAACATAATAATAAACTTTCATTCGGATTAAGCGAATAGTCTTGGCTAAAAATTTGAAAATCATCACTGTCAAAATCTGCTATCAAACAATCTGACAACATATAATACATCTCCGCATATTCGCCATTAGGATCAAGATGTTTATTTTCATTTAAATACCAATTTAACACAGTATGATCATAGCTTAATTGAATAAACTCGCCTTGCTCCGTAATCTTATACGCCCGACTATCGCCCACGTTTACGATTTTTATTCGTCCATTTTCAAATAATTGTGCGGCGACTAATGTGGTCGCTGAACCGCATTGGAAAGGAAAATCATCACAAAATTGTAAATGTGTTTCCCTTACCCATTGGCTATTTAATACATCACAATTCTTAATTTTCTCCATCCAATAACGACTGGCTTTTTGTGGATTGGGCGTAGCAGAAACCCCATCCGCCACAGCAATAATCGGATGTGGCTTTTCTACCAACACGGTTTCTGTATTCTTATTTTTATATTGATATACATCAATGCCATTAAATAACGCATCTTGACAAGTGAGTTTATATTTTGAACGTTGACAAAAACTAATTGGATAAACTGCCATTTGATTTTCCTTTTCTCTATTCAAGCATACATTTATTAACCAGCTTTTATTTCATCTTAAAAGTCCATTTTGAGAAATTTTTTCAGTCCTCAAAAATATCTTGCCAAATTTCTAACGTATCAGGCAACAAATACCCCTTTTCCTGCCCAATCCTGATCGCTAACTGCTGTAAATTGCGGGCTAGAGTCTCTTGCCCTAATAAGTTTAGGCTACGAATAATTCGACTGATTTTTTTCTGTTGATGACCAATATTTTTAAGCCAATAAGATCGTTGTTTTAACGTTTCCGTGATGGTTAATTCCGTGCCATTTCGCTGTATTTCAAAATATGCCATAATCGCATCAAAGGCTTGCAAAAAACGCTGTTGAATCTGTTCATTTTGTTTGAAAAATTCAATTTCATCAGCGGAAAGCAACGGCATTTTCTTATTCCATTTAGAGCGTTCCAACACAGGGAAAAACCACGGAATCCAGAAATAACCTAATTCAATAGCTAACGGCTCAATCGCTAACATTTGTTCAAAGCTAAAATTCATTTCGCTTTTACGTTGGTCTAGGTAAAATTCAATGACTGGGTGCATAATGTTCTCCTTTGGTGTGCGAAAGTGCGGTGAAAAATGGTAGATTTTTCACCATTTGTTAAGGTGTTACAGAAGATTTTATCCACTCTACCGACAAAGTGTGTCGTATATAGCATAACCATAGTTTTATCATATGCCTAAATTATGGTATAGTTCTGTCAAATTTAAGCATAACAAACTGTGCAAAAAAAAAACAATAGTAGAATATAAAACATTCTTATAACATGAACAATATCTCCAAAATCATGGAAGTTATTTATTGATCTTTCATGAAAAAACATCCACCATACATCAAAGAGGATATACTTATGAACTCAACACAAAACACCATTCAACAATTTTTTACTGGGAAAAATTACTACCAGATTCCTGTTTATCAAAGGGCATATTCTTGGGAAGAATATCAATGGAAACAATTTTTAGCAGACCTTCAAGAAGTGAAAGCTAATCATTATTTCTTTGGCAATGTCTTATTACAAAAAAATGGCGATATGCGTGATATTATTGATGGACAACAACGCATTACCACCATCATTATTTTTGCTCGTGCTGTTTATGATACCCTCAAGCAATGTGGTGAAAGCGAGGATGTACTGCAAGATATTGCCGAAGATTATTTCTATTACAGAAAAAGCAAACTAAATGCGGTAGAATACGATAGGGATTATTTTAAAAAGCTCATTATTGAAGGTGATGACGGTATGCACGATCCACAAACACCTTCACAAATTCGCATTTACAACGCCAAAGCATTTTTTAAAGAACAACTCAAAAATCTTGATAAAGAGAGTATTACTCAATTATTTAATATTGTTAAAGAATCCCAAATTTTAGAAGTGAATTTTGATAATATCAAGGATAGTGTTTTGATGTTTGAATTACAAAACAATCGAGGTAAAAATTTAACCAATATGGAAAAATTAAAATCGTATTTTTCCTATCAAATTTACAATAATTGCGATAATGCAGAAGATAAATTAAGTGAAACCACCCGAATTTTTGAAGAAATATACAGATTAATCAATGATATAAAAACACTTAATGAAGATGAAATTCTACTTTATTTTAATTATTACAAATTTGGATACGCTTACAGAGAAAATAATGACACATTAAATTATAAAAAACATCTTAAAGAAAGCCAAAATATCATCAAATTTATTGATGATTATACAAAAGACTTGAAAAATGCATTTGTTAATTTAAAAATCTTTTTCGCATTAGATAATAAAGCCAAAAATGATTTATTAAGACTTAATGCTTGGGAAATTTATCCATTTATTATCAAGGCTTATACATTGTTTGGTACGGATGCAACAAAACTTAATGAAGTCTTCAAGTTACTTGAAATCATTATTTTCAGAGATAAATTATCCAATACTAGAGCAGATTTGGCATCACGCCTTATTTCTGTATTAAAAAATTTTACAGATTTAGAAAGTCTAAAAAATGCGCTTAAATCTGTTTGTGAAAGTGAATATTATTGGAGTGATGACAATATACAAAATACACTTCGTTATATCTATAATTCTAAAGGTAATACCATTGTACCTTATATTCTTGAGAAATATGAAAATTCACTCAGACAGAATAACAATGTTCAAAAAGATTACATTTTTACTTGTGGCGATAACTTAAAAGATGTTTCACGAGAACATATTGCACCACAAACTAACGATGGTGAAGAAATTGCCACCGGTTATGATAAATATGACAGTGAATTTTATGAAAAATATTTACATAATATCGGCAATCTTGTGTTAGTTACACCTTCACATAATTCATCAAATAGCAATAAACCATTTAGTGAAAAATTACCGACTTTTACCAACAATATTGATCTGTTACAACAACGAGAAATTAAAGATTTTCTTGTGAATGGTGAAATTTGGGATAAAGCGGCAATAGACAAACGTTTTGAAAAAATTAAAAACTTTGTACTGGAGAATTGGAAGATTTAGACACAATAAATAAAATATACAAGCTATTAATCAAGTGCGGTAAAAAATGACTGTTTTTTCACCGCACTTGAAAATGTCAAATTTACTGTTCACTTTGACAGGTAAAATCGGTTGACTCATAGTGGCAATAGCGACTTTGTTTAGCCATTGTTTTTCCAATTTTTTATTGTCACCATTCATAAAATAAATTTTAAACATTAATTAAAAATGAATTTTCACCTTGCGACACAATTTGTCGCACAATTGGATACACTATAACTCATTCAATTAACTCAGGAGAAAATCTATGCCTATGATCATTTGGACAATCAGTGATTATTTCTATCACAAACAACGCGATCTTTATTTCATTAAATTCAACCAAGAAGACCATGAAAAAGAAGAAGAAATGCTGCTCAATTGGTTTAATCAAAATTTGCCTGATGTGCCCATTGCTCCAATCTTCCCTTTCATGTCTGATGAAGTTATTTTGTCGGGTTCTGCTAATGCTTTTTATATTGATTTTGATGAAAAATCCTTAGCTATTTTTTGTGAACGTTGGGAAGATGGACATGACAATTCCATTGATAAACGTTTTCAATGTTATTTTTTCCCATTGGAAGATTACAAAGCATTATATAATGGACAAATTCCAAACCCTTATGAATTTGATTACGAATAAATAGAGTAAAAATAAAGGCTCATACGAGCCTTTTTTCCTTATCCTTGATACGTCCATACCACAATCGACAAATCTTCCTTTATTTCTGGCTGAGTTAACTTATCTTGATAGGCTTGCAAACGCTGCTCATTGGTTGAATAGGACTGCCAAATTTCGCTTAATTGTTCGGATTTTAAAAAAGCAGTTAGACCATCAGAACATAATAAGAGCGTTTCATTGGGTTTTAGCTGGTATTCTTGGTTAAAAATAGTAAAATTTCTCGCTGCTCTATCGGCAACCAAACAATCGGACAACATATATTTGATTTCTTCACATACAATATTGGGATCAACTTCTGGATAGGCTGTTAATAATTCATTGAGCATAGTATGGTCATAACTTAATTGAATAAATTCACCAAGCTCGGTAATTTTATAGGCTCGACTATCACCAATATTTAAAATTCTCACTTTACCTTTTTCAAATAATTGAGCCGAAACTAAAGTGGTGGTGGTTCCCCAAGGTTTAGGGAAATAACTGCAATAATATTCAAATACTTGTCTAATCCATTGGTCGGTTAAATGTGTACAATCCTCTTTTAACCATTCAATCCAATAACGACTTGCTTTAAAACATTTTGGGGTGGTAGATAGCCCATCCGCAATCGCAATAATCGGATTTTCTTTTTCGAAAGTAACTGTTTTCGCTTTTTGCGGTTCACGTCTAAGCACCTGGCAAAGCTCTACGCCTGTTAATAAAGCATCGTGGCAAACAAATCGTTGAGCAGATTGACAATAAGTGATGGAATAGGTTGGCATAATTTTCTCCTTTGCTGTGGGAAAGTGCGGTACAAAATGGTAGATTTTTCACCGCAGTTGATATTTCAAAGAAGATTTTATTGAGTTTTGCGACAAAGTATGTCGTATAAAATATGATAGTGGGTATTTTATTCCATCACACAAATTTCTATCATTTTTTGTGTATACAAAGATTCTCTTAATTAGCACAATTAAAAATAAATTAAATGTGTTTTTATCATTTTAAGATCGTTATTCAATATGTGACTTATCCGTATATCAGAATCATCATTCTGACAAATCTTCAGTAAAGAAAAAATATTCATTACACCTAAAAAATCAACTGTCTCATTGCTTTCTACGACAAAAAGCCCTGATTTAATCGGAAAAATTGACTCCATATAATGCGTTATATCAGCAGTCACATCATCAATACTGCCACAAAAAGCACAATAATTTAACGTTAAAGTTGGCGAGATGACGCTCAATAGATCATTAAAATCAATGCTCATCACGCCTTTTTTATCAATCACATCCACAAGTAGTCTCATTATTTCTTGTTGTTCACTCCCTTCCCTATAAAAAATGTGATTAACTTGTTCAATCGTTGGCATAAGTTCATCAAATTTTTTATGGCGTAGAATAATTGGTATAATCCTTTGGCGAATTAACATTGAAATACAATCTGGTAGTAAAGGATCATCCGTATCCGCAATGACAAAGCAAATATCTGCCCCCCAAATAGCTGACATATCCATTAAACAAAATATGGATATTGATTGAATACCTTCGATGAATTGGGACGGTTTATTAATATAAATCGCTGAGAATTTAACAAAATGGCACATATCTATTTCCTAAAAGTACGTTACTTAATGGAAATTATATGCCTCAGTTGCGACAAAATATGTCGCATGTAATTATTTTTCAAAGTGAAAAGTGCGGTTAAAAAATCATATTTTAACCGCACTTCGCAAATTTAAGTCATATTCATTCTTTTAGTTGATTATCTATCTCTATCATTTTATTCACTAAAGGGAGCAACATATCATAAATCTTTTGAGCTATTTCGCCACTTGGAATTTTTGACCAAACTTCTTTATTCCAAATTAGAATAGAGGTATCTGCATATTTCCAACAAAACCACCACTCATTAGAATTTTTATCCGTTATTTCATCAAAAATAGTTTTATTAGTTTTATAAAATTCATTTTCATTCTCTAATTTAAATCTCTTATAAAAACCATAAAATAGATTTTGATAATTAGATCTATCGAATTCCATTCTCACACTATATTTTGTAGTATTTGATTTAATCTCCACAATAGAAAAATATTTACTTTTCCCTTTTTCGGCATCCTCAAAATGTAGAAATTGATTTATCCGATAAACATCTGAAAATAACCCTTGTAATTGTTTTTGTAACTTTTTCATTAACTCTATCTTTAATAAATCCTGTAATTCTCCAAGTAAAATAGCCATTTTTATATCTTGTTCACTTTGGATAATTTGTTCAATTAACTGGTTACTTTCTTTTGTCATTGCTAAAAATTCCTGTTGTAAAAATTGTTTTATATCATCACAAAACTGTTGCATTCGTGGTGCAATAATGGGGGTTTGATCTAGCCACTGAATTAAATCCGTAGGTGTTATTATTTTGAATTTATTTTCTTTGCTTAATTTTTCCCGTTCTTCTTTCGATAGAGATGACTCATCAGGATCCTTATCATAGTTGGGCAAATAAATGAGACAATAATTCTCCTTTACCCTATTTCCTATATCCTTTAGATAATCTTGGATTTGTTTAGGTTGATCTACTGCACCTCTCAATTTATTTTCAATCGAAATAATCCATTTTATTTCATTATTTAAATAACCTTGAATAAAAATATCGTGTCTGCGGTTCTCTGCGGTACTTTGTTCAGTCACCACGTCAACTCTGTCATAGGCTAAAAATGTTGCAAGGTGTGAATATTTCAAAAAGCTGTTGAGAAATAAATCTTGTTGCCCGTGAGTTTCGTTTGGATCTAATAAAAAAGCCAAAATCGCAGATAATCCCATTTCATCTGTACGAAGAAAACGAAGTGGATTAAAAGCATTCGCATCATACAATGCGGTTTTCTGCTGTTTCTGCTTTATTTCAGTATATTGTTGGTAATAATGGCGTAAGAAAGTCACTATCTCTTTTAGTTCCATTGCTTGGTTCTCCTTAAACTATAGCTTAATATTCAATATCATTATATACTTGTTAACGACAATCTATGTCGCAAAAATTATCAAATTTCAATTTTCTCAATATCCCAAATATCCTCCCCAAATTTCGCCAGCCACCAATCTAGCATTTCGCTATCCACCACCGTGGCTTGAAAACGATAATATTGATCGGATTGTTCCAAAATTTGTTGATCTGCTGATAACGGCGTTTCGGTTAAATGAAAGCCTGCATAACGCGCCACCGAAAATCGCAGTTGAATGAGTTTGCCGTTGCCAAAGCCAAAATGAGCATCATTCACATAATTTTTCAATACAAAGTCGATCGGACGATCAAAAAACATCGTGGAAAGCTCTGCGGATTTAATACGATGCAGTGCAAGATGTTTTGGCGTGTCATCGTCTTGATAACGTGCCACTAAATAGCTACTCGCCCCCTGTTGCACCAAGGCTAACGGCATTATTCTGGCTTGATGAGAGCGATATTGCCCTTGATAATTCACCATCAAATAGCGATTTTCAAATAGTGCGGTGCTAATGGTGTCAAAAATTTTGCCGCTCACTTTGGCTGGCAAAAGCGGTTGACTAGTGGGAGCAATGGCGACTTTGTTTAACCATTGTTTTTCCAACTTTTTATTATCGCCACTCAACTGCGAACGAGCTTGCTCAAAAAAGCCTTGCATTGAACGCATAATATTGGCAGGCAACAAAGTTTTAAGCTGTTCTTCGGCAAGGCGTAATACAAGGGCTTGTTGTGGGCTTAAGGATGGGATATTTAAGCCATTGGAATTTTGTTTCCAGCGGTAACCATAAGGTTTAGAACGGTCATCCACTTCAATATCAAAATTTTCTGCCAACACTTTAAGCAAGCGTTGAATGGAACGTTTATCACGTACATAACCCGCATCTGCCAATTTTTGTTGCAATTCGTGGCTGTCGATTTTTCTGCTTTTCGGAATATTGCATAATACTTCAATGGCTAACAAGGCAGTGTCTAGGCTTTTTTCGGACATATTTTCCTCTAAATTTCGTTAATCATTCACAACGCCATTTTATCCAAAATAGGGGGTTTTGTCCCCAGCCACCAGACAAATAAATATGTAATGATGTTTACTTACTCTGTCAAGAGTAAGTAAAAAGGAATGTATTCCTTTGGCTCAAAGAACACCGCATTTTTCTTAAAGATATAGTGAAATTTACAAGATCAACTTACCCTACTGTTCCATTAACAAATGATACAAATCCACATTGATATAAAAATTCTCTTTGCCGATTTTCACTTTCTGCAAAACACCTAACTGAACCAGCTCATCTAACCGTTTCACTGCCGTGTTGCGGTGAATTTGGCAGTCTTCGGCAACAAAATCAATTTTGGTATAAGGGTGTTTATATAAATTATTAATGAGTTCGTGACTATAGATTTTCGGTAAATTTGCCCGAATAATTTGGGATCGTTTGCACCAGCCCTTTTAGTTCACCTAATGCCTGATGAGCCTGATTTGTTGCTTTTAATACCGCCTTGGTTTCCACCTCACCTAAAGCAAAAAGATCGGGAATTTGATAGCTGTTTTCCATATTCTTTTTTCTCTTACTAAACATACACACATTTTTCTTATTTCTTGTGTATATCATCCTCACGTACACAAGTTTTTGTGATTTCTTGTGCGTATTAACATAACACACATAAGTTTTCTGCATTTCTTGTGTGCGTTATTTTATCATGCACAAATTTTGCCGTTTTTGTGTATAAATATACTGCAAACAATATGTTCTCTTGAACTGTACATTTATTTATTCTAACATAGCGCTATCTCAATCAAGTTCTAGGCAAAAATATTTAGGAGCTGTTCATTTTCGTGATAATTACCATTACTGCGTTTGCAGTAAGACAAATAGAGAAAATTCCCAATCAATTTCAAGTCTATATAGACTTATCAACAAAGAGAAAAATGATGAAAAAATTAATCTTCAGCCTCTGTATCTTATTACTCACCGCTTGTAGTGCCAAAGAAATTGTTTCACCAGAAGGCTATGATCCAACACAGCACGCACGAATTAGAATATTTGATGGCGCAGGGTATTACGTTGATATTGATTGCAAAGAAAATAAAGGCGGCACGCATATTTTTACTAGTGAATTATCTTGGTTTAGTAATAAAACCGATAGTCAAGGACGAATTATCATTGGTATGCCAAACTCGCCAAATACGGTTAATGCTGAGAAAAATGATCTGACCTATCGTGAATATGTCGTACACGCCAATCTCCCCATCAATATTTACCCAAGTGTGAGGGTAGTTGACAGAACAGTCTGCCCTGGTGGTAATAAGCCTTGCTATCAAGTTACAAAAGATCTTTGTCATCGTGGTGAATCAGACCTTGAAGCAATGTTGATTAACACAATCTTTAGGACTGATCTTGCTACTAAAGAAAACGATTCTCGCCGTTCTTTTATTCCACAAGCAGGACAGCAATATGATATTGTTCCAAATGGTTGTAGCGTAACATTATATAATATCAGTCAAGATGAGCCTAAAAAAGAACCATTATCGCCGGTTTATCAATGTAAATAGGAAAATGCAATGTTTAAAAAATTGTTCATTTTTTATCTTATTTTAAATCTCGTTGGTTGTGTCACACACACCCAAACAACGAAAAGTAAAGAACAAATTTCTGCCTTTTTTATTGAAAAAGAAACGCTTTATTTATTAGGTGAACAATACGATTATGAATTAACAGGGAGAGATGTGGTTAATTTAGATAAATTAATTCGCTCCCCTTATATGAAAAACATTGTAACCGTTAAAACAGAGCTTTCTGCTAATAATAACAATGCGTTTGGCATTTATACTGTCTATATTGATCCAACCCATTTAAGCGAAAAAGAAAAATCAGAATTAATGAAAGTTTATTGGTTTAATGAAATCACTGAAATTAGCCCTAACGTCATTGCCATGATAAAACAGACCAAACCAAATTGGCATGAAAATGGCAGCTTATTAAAACGTCAATATCAAGCCAAGGGGAAATTAGGGAAATTTAAAGAACGGAACCAAATTTTGCAGGCATACACTTTCCCGAAAACCATTAATGTGAATTTTGAGCATACCGTAACATCAAACGAAATGATGCCAACAAAGGAAATACTCTCCATTGGCGCAGCATATCTACTCTTGCCTGTGTTTATTACCGTATTCACCCCTATTCTTGCGGTGATGTACTCAATAGGGGAAGTACAGAAATGGGGGGATTAAATCTCCCCAATCACACTCAACACTCTCTTATCCGAAATCGGCTACTTAGCGCCTAACTGTTTGGCGAATAAATTTGTCCTAATTTCTAACAACTGTTCCATAGTATAATGAAAAGGGATATAATCGGCACTATTACTAGTTCAAAAGAGATAAATCTATGTTTAAAGAAAAAGGTTATGATGAATTTGTGAGTGAATGCATTCGCAAAGGTCGTGAAGAAAAACAAGCTGGATTAGGCTTTACTTTGGAGCAAGCAAAAGCCAGTTCTCAACAAGTAATTGAACGTAAATCACAAGAATTAGACGATTTTATTAAAAATGTCGCCTATGCCTAAATTAACTATTCTTCCACAAGCGTTACAACAAATAAATGAAATTCTAGAAAATGTGGTTGAATTTACTGGATTTGATATGAGTGGTATTCGCTTATCTAATGAAATCTATGAAAAAATAGAACGGATTGCTTTTATGCCACTTGCCATAGGGCGTTTGCAAGAAGATGGCTCAAGGGAGTCGTTCGCAAGAAAATATCGCATCGTCTATGATTTTGATGAACAGACAAACGAAGTGGTTATTTTATCTGTTATTCACAGTAACAGAATATATCCACGCCCTGAAAATTAAATAAAACATTTCATCATTCGGGGAGCCTATTGATCCCCAATCACACCCAACACCCTCTTATCCGAAATCGGGTATTTCGTCCCCAACTGTTGAGCAAACAAACTCACTCTAAGTTCTTCAATCATATAACGAATTTCCAAAACGATCTCAGAGTGCGGTTTCGATTTTGGCAGTTTTGCTAACAGCTGATTGTAGGCTTGTTGGCATTGTTCTACTGTAAATTTGAAAAGTTATCGATCACTGAAATGTTGATTTATTTCTTGTAAAACGACCATCGGATCAAGCTCAAGACCTTTACAATAAGCGATAAACTCAAAAACATCTAATCGTCTATCACCCGTTTCCACTTTACCAATAAAGGAATGAATTACTCCCAACTTATCGGCTAATGCTCGTTGTGATAAACCTAATTTTTGCCGTTGTTCTAAAAATAATTGGCGTAACCAACTATGCTCGGCGGAATGAATGGATAATCTTAAATTTCTCATTGCACCTATTCTAGGTTCATAGTAAAATGAACCTGTTTTAGGTACAAATATTCAAGGAAAAAGGTATGAAAAAAACACTACTCGTTTTATTAGGTTTAACTGTTTTAAGTCCCGTTCTCGCCAACACGAGTTATACCACGATTGGTAACACGACGTATGGAAGTGATGGTTCAAGCTATACAAGCATTGGCAATACAACTTATAGCAGTAATGGTACGAGCTATTCGCAAATAGGTAATACAACATACGGTAGCGATGGTTCTAGCTATAATCGCATTGGTAATACGACTTATAGTAATGATGGAACAAGCTATAACCGTATCGGAAATACGACTTATAGTAGCGATGGTCATAGTTGTACAAACATAGGTAATACAACATACTGCAATTAAATTAGGAGAAAGATATATGATTTGGGCTCTCATCTCTCTTGGTATATCTTATGCAATAATTCAACCAAACTCATTTGGTGGATTTATTGGAACAATACTTTTTTCATTTGTCATTGATATTATTGCTGTCGTATTAACTGGAGCAAGGCGATAGCTAAGTTGAGTTCAAATTAGGTATTTACTGGCTTTATTGACTGAATCTGGAGAAAATATTATGGAAATTATAGTTGTTATTATTGCTGTTATCGCCTTATTTATCTTTTTAACAGGTAAATCAGGCGTTGGAATTAAATCATCTTTAGTCAAAGAAATTCATTTTCAATATTCAGGTGGCATAGGTTCATCTTCTAAATACTATCCTAGTATATCATTAGCAGAAGCCTATGAAGCATTGAGTGTTTTTGATTCTTCTAATAGATTTCGTTCAAACACCGATAATTATAGTTTTTGGGCATTAATCTATAATGAACCTTGTCTAATAACTTTGAAAGCTGAACCATTTAAAAAGGGATGTAGATTATTGGTAACAAAAGGAGCTGATCACAATCAAATCTTACGTTCACTAGGAATGAAAGAAGAAAAATTCCCAACTAATCTTAAATCCATATAAACAATTTTCCAGTTCGGGGGAGCTTATTGCTCCCCAATCACATTCAACACCCTCTTATCCGAAATTGGGTATTTCGTCCCCAACTGTTGAGCAAATAAGCTCACTCTCAACTCTTCAATCATATAACGAATTTCCAACACGTCTGCGGAGTGCGGTTTAGATTTTGGCAGTTTTGCTAACAGCTGATTGTAGGCTTGTTGGCATTGTTCTACTCGCAGCATTGCCGCCCGATCTCGGTTGGTGTCTTGGGCGAGTTTGTCTAGGCGTTTGTCGATGGCTTGGAGATAACGCTGTAAATCGGGCAAGCGAGCGTAGCCTGTTTTTTCTACGAAACCTTGGTAAATCAATCCGTTCAGTTGAGTCTTAATGTCAGACAGAGCAAAGGCTTGGGTGAAATCCATTTTGCCTTTTAGGCGTTTGTTGATTTCAAAGGTGAGCGTGAGCAGCCGTTCGACCTGTTGGGCGATGTCCACGGTAATATCATTGAGATTTTCTCGCACAAAATCTCGCAATTTATCAAAATCCGTTTCGTTCCACACAAAACCGCCAAAATCGGCGATCAGCTTGTCCACACCGCAGGCGATACAGTCATCAATTAATTCCAGCACTTTGCCGAACGGGGTGAAATACAGCCCCAGTTTGGATTTGTTGGGTAATTTTTCGTGTAAATATTTGATCGGTGATGGCACGTTGAGCAAAATTAAACGGCGTAACCCCTGTTGCATTGCCACGCTTTGCTCGTATTCGGTTTCAAATAATTTAATCCCCACCGCATCTTTTTCGTCCGTAATCGCAGGAAAGGCTTTGACCGTAAACCCTTGTTTTTTCTGCTCATAACATTGCGGAAGTTGGTCAAAATTCCAAATATGAATCCCTGATTGCTCAATGCCATCATCTGCCACGGCGGAAATGCTAGCTTGCACTCGATCTTTGAGATCGTATTTCAACTCGTCCAAATTCATACTTTCGGCAATTTTTTTGCCTTTGTCGTCCACCACTCGGAAAGTCATTTTTAAGTGCGGCGCAATTTGTTCAAGATTCCATTGCTCAGGTTCAACAGTTACGCCTGTCATTCGGCGGAACTCGTGGCTTAAGGTTTCCGTCAATGGCTTATCAAAATGGGTTACTCGCCCTAAAAACGCTTCGGCATAATTGGGGGCTGGCACGAAATTGCGGCGGAGTGTTTTCGGTAAGGCTTTGATTAAGGCGATAATCAATTCTTGGCGTAAACCGGGGATTTGCCAGTCAAACCCTGTCATTTCAATTTGATTGAGCAACGGCAATGGAATATGCACCGTCACGCCGTCTGCGTCCGTCCCTGGTTCAAATTGATAAGTCAGTTTGAGCTTAATATTGCCCTGTTGCCAGAAATTCGGGAAATCCAGTTGGCTCACTTTTGGGGCATCATCATTCATCAAGAACGATTTTTCAAAATTGAGCAAATCAGGATCGTTTTGGCTGGCGATTTTCCACCAGCTGTCAAAATGTTTCTGCGACACCACATCCGCCCCGATGCGTTCATCGTAAAACTCAAACAAGGTGCGGTCGTCCACCAAAATATCACGGCGGCGAGATTTATGCTCCAGCTCTTCCACTTCACGCACTAATTTTTGGTTGGCAAAAAAGAACTTGTGGCGAGTATTCCAATCCCCCTCCACCAAGGCGGATTGAATAAAAATCGTACGGCAAGTGTGCGGTTCAATTTGGCTAAAATTCACAGGGCGACTTGCCACAATCGGCACGCCATACAGGCTCACTTTTTCATCGGCAATCACTTGCCCACGGGATTTTGACCAACGGGGTTCGGAATAACTGCTTTTGGTTAAATGTTTGGCAAGCGGCTCGATCCACTCAGGCTCAATTTCTGCCACCATTCGCCCCCAGAGTTTAGACGTTTCTACTAATTCTGCTGCCATTACCCATTTCGGCTGTTTTTTAAACAACACCGAATTAGGAAAAATGGCAAAATGGGCATTTCTTGCCCCTAAATATTGGCTTTTTTCATTATCTTTCAAGCCAATATGCGACAGCAAACCGCTTAGCAAAGCCGTGTGAATTGGCTGATATTTTGCCGCTTCCGAATTGATCGGCAAGCCCAATTCTCGCACTTGGGTTCTGATTTGATGATAAATATCCTGCCATTCCCGAATCCGCAAATAATTGAGAAAATCCTTTTGGCATAAACGGCGAAATTGGTTTTTCGTCAGCTCTTTTTGGTTGGTTTGAATATAATTCCACAGGTTCAGCCACGCCATAAAATCGGATTTTTTATCGGCAAAACGGCGATGTTTGTCATCAGCGGATTGTTGTTTTTCCTGCGGTCGTTCTCGGGGATCTTGAATAGACAGGGCAGATACGATAATCATTAATTCGTGTAAACAACCTTGTTCTACCGCTGTTAAGAGCATTTTGGCAAGGCGGGGATCCACTGGCAACTGGGCGAGCTGTTTACCTTGTTGGGTCAAAAAGCGTTTTTCGCCAAATTTGGTTTTTCGCCATTCAAAGGCTTGCAATTCTTCCAACAATTTAATGCCGTCTTGAATATGGCGTTTATCAGGGGCATCCACAAAAGGAAAAGCATCAATATCGTCCAAGCCCAACGCCGTCATTTGCAAAATCACGCTGGCTAAATTAGTGCGTAAAATTTCAGGATCGGTAAATTCAGGACGATTGTTGAAGTCCTCTTCTGAATACAGGCGAATACAAATCCCCTCTGACACCCGTCCACAACGCCCTTTGCGTTGATTGGCAGAGGCTTGCGAAATCGGCTCAATGGGTAGGCGTTGCACTTTGGTGCGGTAGCTATAACGAGAAATGCGTGCTGTACCAGGGTCAATCACATATTTGATCCCTGGCACAGTCAAGGACGTTTCCGCCACGTTGGTTGCCAATACAATACGATTAAGTCCGCTCGGGTGGAAAATTTTATTTTGTTCTTGGGCGGACAGGCGTGCATACAAGGGCAAGATTTCCGTATGGCTAAGATCTTGTTTTTGCAACATTTCCAATGTGTCCTGAATTTCTCGCTCGCCGTTTAAAAAGATCAGAATATCGCCTCTGCCCTCGGCTTGTAGTTCATCTACTGCGTTAGCAATGCCCTGTAATTGATCTTCTTCATCGTTGTCTAACATTGGGCGATAACGCACTTCCACTGGATAGGTTCGCCCTGACACTTCTAAAATTGGGGCGTTGTTAAAATGCTTGGAGAAACGTTCTACATCAATGGTCGCTGATGTGATAATGACTTTCAAATCAGGACGGCGTGGCAAGAGCTGTTTGAGATAACCGAGAATAAAATCGTTATTCAGTGAGCGTTCGTGAGCTTCGTCAATAATCAGCGTATCATATTGATTTAAATAGCGATCGGTTTGAATTTCTGCCAACAAAATCCCGTCTGTCATCAGCTTAATTTGGGTTTGCTCGCTGATTTGATCGTTAAAACGCACTTTGTAACCCACCATACCGCCGAGTTCGGTTTGCAATTCTTCCGCAATACGAGCCGCCACTGAACGCGCCGCAATACGGCGTGGCTGTGTGTGTCCAATCAAGCCTTTTTTGCCTAAACCCAGTTCTAAACACATTTTCGGTAATTGGGTGGTTTTGCCCGATCCTGTTTCCCCTGCGATCACCACTACTTGATTTTCACGGATTAATTTCTGAATTTCGGCTTTACGTTGGCTAACAGGCAAATTGTCAGGAAATGCTATTTTTTGCACCGCACTTTTACGTTGATTTAAACGTTCTTGTGCCTGTTGAATTTGACTTTGAATTTCGGCAGCAACGGCTTGTTGGCTTTGTTCATGTTTAATTTGAGCAATGCCTTTAATTCGTGCGGCAATTTTTCGCTCATCAAGGATCATCACGTCTTTGAGTTGGTGAAATAAGGCTTTTTGCAACGGCGTTAGTGGGGTTCTATTTGATTTGGTTTGATTTGGTTTCACAGCTTATTTTCCCCCAATCAATAAGGATAAAATCCCTGCTGCAATCAATGGGCCGACAGGAATACCGCCGAGAAATGCTACGCCAAGCACGGTGCCAATCAATAAGCCGGTAAGCAAAATCGGTTGGGTTCCCATTAAACTGACGCCTCGCCCACCGAGCCATGCGACCAACGCTCCCACGGCCAACGCAATTAGCATTTTCCACTCAAATAAGGATTTCAATTCTGGCAGTTGCACTTTGCCTGACACTATCGGGCTGAGTACGCCAATGGTTAAAATAATAATGCCGATCGTTAAACCATTCTTTTCTACAAAGGGGATGTATTTGCTCAAAAAAGTTTGTTGCATTAACAATAAGACGGTGGCGGAAATGGTAATCGAGCTGTTATTACTAAGTACACCGAGTAAAATGAGTACGACCAGTAACAGAGCGATAGCATTAAATTGTAATGACATTTGCGATCCTTTTTTTCTGATGAACCCTCACCCTAGCCCTCTCCCAGAGGGAGAGGGGACTGAATGAGGATTTTTATTATAAATATTCCCTAAACTATTCCCTCTCCCTCTGGGAGAGGGCTAGGGTGAGGGTAAAAAAGTAATTAGCAACCATTATAACAAAATATCACATTTTTTTATTTCCATTTTTAGCCAAAATCTGTACTATAAAATCCTGCTCATTTAACGGGAACGCCTTATGGATATTGCTTTAATTTTAGCCAGTAAAATCACCGAACTTACCCTTATTGTGTTATTAGGTTACGGTTTAGTGAAGTCAAAATTATTGCAACCGAAAGATACCTTTCCACTCTCTGTTGTCGGGGTGTATATCATTAGCCCTGCCGTCATGCTCAAAGCGTTCCAAATTGATTACAGCCCTGAATTGTTGCGTGGTTTATTGCTTTCCGTTTCCATGGCAATTTTGTTGCACATTCTCTTAATTATCATGGGCGTGATGCTGAAAAAAATCTTTAAACTTGATGGCGTGGAACATGCGGCTGCCATTTATTCTAATTCAGGTAATTTGATTATTCCCTTGGTAATGTCTATGTTTGGTGATGAATGGGTGATTTATGCCACCTGCTTTATCGTGGTACAGACGGTGTTATTTTGGACCCATTGCCGTGGTTTGATTTGTGGAGAAAAATCTTTCTCCTTGAAAAGAATTGTGAAGAATATCAATATTTGGTCAATTATTGTGGGGGCAACCTTGTTTGCTTTTCAGATTAAATTGCCCGCTATTGTGGTTGGCACCTTATCTTCCATAGGGACTTTTATTGGCCCTAATGCCATGTTGATTGCAGGTATGTTAATTGCAGGCATTCCGTTACGCAGTATTTTATCGTCAAAACGAATTTATTTAGTCACCTTTTTACGCCTTATTTTTGTGCCACTTTGCTTAATGTTGGTGATTAAATTCGGCCATTTTGCCAGTTTGACAGAACATGGCGAAACCATTGCGTTAATCAGTTTTCTCGCCACCATTAGCCCTGCTGCGGCGACCGTCACACAAATTGCGGTGTTACATGGCAAAGATGCGCAAAAATCCAGTGCCATTTATGGGGTGACAACCATGTTATGCGTTATCACCATGCCGTTAATTATTACTTTGTATCAGTTGATTTAGGCAAATTTAAGCGATAGAGATCTTTGCTATATATTACGCTCGTGGGATTGGTGAGATCGTAGCCCGCCACACTGGGAGCAATTTGCACTGGCATGGCATATTGGAAAATTGGCATTACCACATATTCTTGCTGAGAACGAGCAATCGCCTTGCGATAAAGTGCGGTGCGTTCTTGTTCGGAAATCTTGGCAGACAAGGCTTTTTCTAACAGTTGATCCATCTCGGGATCAGAAAATCCCATTTTATTATCCGCACTTTGGGAATGTAATAAGGATAAAAAAGCAGAGGGATCGTTGTAATCCGCACACCAACCTGAACGAATAAGCTGAAAATCACCCTGCGCATGTTTTTCAAGTAGCGTTTGATAGGAAACCGGATCCGCCTGAAGACGAATTAAATCCGACTGCGACCACACACGAATTAAATGTTCTGCAATTTGAGCGTGTAACCCCTGATTATCATAGGTGAGCCGTAAGGTTAAGGGCTGACTTTCGGTGATACCCGCATGCTGTAATTGTTGTTCCACCACCGTCGGCTCAAAATCTCGTTCTTGTTCAAATTGCATATTCTCGGGTAAATAACTGATTCCGTTTGGCAAAATAAAAGGTTGTGACGGCACGATATTACTTGGAATCATGGCCGATAAAGCATTGCGTACCGCTTTTTTCTGCAACAGAGGATCACGGAAATTAAATTCGTAAAAATAAGTACAAAGTTGCGGGAAGTAGCTGATGTGATCTGTCCCCTTTTGGCTATTTTGAATAATATCCAAGCGTGATGGCGGCATGTCTGGCGTGATCTGTTGATAGATCACTTGACCAAATGCACGGTCATTGGCTTGCCAATAAGCCGGATTTTGCTGTAAACGAAGTTGATTTTCGCCTTGTTCCACAAGCACATAAGCCCCATTGGAAATTATGTTCGTGGTCGTTGGCGTCGATCCTTGATATTGAGGTAACAAGGCCACATGCGCCAACATCTTCGGCAAATAAGGGGTGGGCTTATCTAAACGAATTTGCAGGGTGCGATCATCAAGGGCTTGTACACCGAGTTGCTGTACAGGCATAGATTGCGCCAGTACGGCGGCGGCATTTTGCATATTCATGTAGCGTAAAAATTGCTTTTGTGGATTCGCCGAACCGGCTAATTGTTGCCAACTTTGCACAAAATCTTGTGCCGTCACGGGTTCGCCATTGGACCATTTGGCCTGTTTACGCAAGGTAAAAATCCACGTTTTTTGATCCGCACTTTGCCAACTTTCCGCCACGCCGGCAATGATATTGCCTTGCCGATCGTAAATCACTAAGCCCTCGAATAAATCACGTAATAGGGCGGTTTGTTCTGGCTGTTGAATTTGTTCAAGCTGTAACATAAACGGCCCATACACACCTCGGACTAATACATCCGCTTGATACGCCACATTATCGGTGGGGCTAGCAACGTTTTGCGTTTTTTCAGGGACAGCATTCGGCTCACAGGCGGACAGATAAATCAGGCTAAAGATCGCCAACATGACCACCTTAACAGCGTTTATCACGATGATTTTATTGTGCATATTGGCGCTTTATCCGCTAATTCGCTGGATATTCTTCAATGGTGACGGGCAATTCAAAAATGCGCCCTAAACGAGAAATCACCACCTTGACTTGCGTGTTTGGCTTGGTATTGCTGATCACTTGCATCACCTGATCGGGCGAATTGGCCACTTTATCATTAAATTTCAACATCACATCACCTGCTTGAATACCGGCTTTTGAGGCAGGCCCATTTGGCACCACATTTTCAATTAAAATCCCCGAACTGTTGCCATCATTTTGACCGTTACTAAACAAAATATTACTCTGTACGCCAAAATAACCTCGGATCACTCGGCCATCACGGATAATCTTTTTCATCACATCATTGGCAATTTCAATGGGAATGGCAAAGCTCAAGCCCTCGGCAATTTCCGTGGCGTCTTTGCCGATACTTAAGGTGCTAATGCCCACTAACTCGCCCAAGGAGTTGATCAAGGCGCCCCCCGAATTACCGCGATTAATGGAGGCGTCGGTTTGAATAAAATTCTGCCGACCGACGGTTTCGCCGACGGCATTTCGGCCGGTGGCGCTGATGATCCCTTGCGACACGCTTTGACCGAGATTATAAGGATTACCAATGGCGAGCGCTACATCCCCCACATGCACTTGACGCTTGGCATTCTGCGGTATAGTCGCCAATTTTTCTGCTCGAATTTTTAACACCGCCAAGTCAGTTAAACTATCCGAACCAATTAAATTGGCCTCAAACACCCGTCCGTCTTGTAAGGCAACAATAATTTGATCCGCACGTTGAATCACGTGTTTATTGGTGAGAATATAACCGTCTTTGGTCATAATCACACCCGATCCTAAATTATGGGTTGACACTTTCCCCGCATCTAAATTGGAATTGCTGGTAAAGGTTTGATTATACACATTCACTACGGCCGGCGAGGCAATGCGTACAGCCTCTTTAAAAGACATCACGTCACTGGTTAATTTTAACCCCGTGCCACCGGTAAATTGCGGGATCACAAAGAGAATTAAGCCTGCACAAACCAAGCCAATCAATGCGGATTGTAATAATTTTTTTATCATAACAGTCTCTCTATTTTTGCTGTTTGCGGTAGTAACAGGTTTTTAAATCTTCGCCTAGCTGTTCAACAGATTGTAATTGCCATTGCGGGGCTTGTGCCAGTTGCTGAACATGCGGCAATTTGCACAGGCCTCTGGCTTGATCGCCGAGTAATTTAGGCGCAATATACACCAACAATTCATTGACTACATTCTGCTCAATTAAGGCACCCGCAAAAGTGGCCCCACATTCTACCCATAAGCTGTTGATTTGGCGTTCCCCTAAGGCTTGCATTAAGGCAGAAAGTGCGGTCTGATTTTCCTTAATTTCTAGCTGAATATGTTGGCAGAAATCGGGGAAATCCGCTAAATCACGGGCTTTATCACTGACCAACCACACCGGCGAATCTGTGTTGAAAAGCTGATGGGTTGGCGACACTCGGTGCTGAAAATCCCAAATAATACGCACCGGTTGGCGAACATTTTCAATCGCATATTCTTGCTGAATGGCTGTTGGTAACTGCGCCCAACGGACATTTAAGCTCGGATCGTCCGCTAACACCGTGGCGGCGGTGGATAAAATTGCCGAGGATTTTGCCCGTTCTTGTTGCACGTCTGCACGGGCTAACTCGCCGGTAATCCATTTGCTCTCACCATTCGCCATAGCCGTGCGACCATCCAAACTCATAGCCAATTTTAATTGTACAAAAGGCAAGCCCGTTCGCATACGGTGCAAAAAGCCTTGGTTTAACCTTTCGGCTTTTTCTTGCAATAATCCCACCGCAGTTTCAATGCCTGCCTGTTGCAACATCTGCAAACCACGGCCAGCCACTTGCGGATTCGGATCTAACATGGCCGCAATCACTTTGCTCACACCTGCCTCAATTAAGCCTTTGGCACAAGGCGGTGTGCGTCCATAATGGGAACAAGGCTCCAAGGTCACATAAGCCGTGGCATGTTTAGCTTGTTCGCCCGCTTGGCGTAATGCCATGACTTCAGCATGCGGTTCGCCCGCTTTGAAATGAAAACCTTGCCCGACAATTTGCCCCTGTTTGACCAACACACAACCCACCGAGGGATTTGGCGAAGTGGTAAACCGGCCACGTTCGGCTAAATCTAAAGCAAGTTGCATAAACTGGTGATCTTGTGGGCTAAATGTCATCAAGTAAAGTCCTTAATTTTATCGATTTCTTTGGAAAATTCGTTAATATCTTCAAAACTTAAATACACCGAGGCAAACCGAATATAAGCCACTTTATCTAATTTTTTTAATTCATCCATGACTAAATTACCCACTAATTTACTCGGCACTTCTCGCTCGCCTGTCGCTTGTAATTGATGAATAATATGGCTCACCGCTTTCTCTACATCATCTTCGCTGACGGGGCGTTTCCCCACCGCATGCTGAATACTCTGACGGAGTTTCAACTCATCAAAAGGTTCTCGAGAATCGTCCTTTTTGATCACTCTTGGTACAATTAATTCAGCGGTCTCAAAGGTAGTGAAACGCTCGTGACATTGTATACATTCACGACGACGGCGAACCTGAAACCCCTCGGCCACCAAACGGCTATCAATCACTTTCGTTTCTTCGGCAGAACAAAACGGACAATACATAACATTCCTTATTTTTCTAATACTTGCTTCGTTTCTTTATCCATTTCTACATTAATTTTATGATCCACCACCACATTCATATTAATGGTAATCCCCTCTTTCGGCGTTTCCAACTGTACGGTAGGCGTACAGCCAGTCAGCAATAGGCTGGCGGCCAGAAAGTGCGGTGTCAATTTTATGTATTTTTTCATCATTCAAAAACCCTGTTGAGCATGGCTTAAGTTTAACACAGCCTGAGGGGAAATCCTACACCTCAACCTTAGGGCTGTTGAGGTTTCAAGGCAAGACATTATTTTCTTTTTTGATAGAGTTGATATTCTAAATTCTGTTCAAAGGTGGAACCATAATTTATCATATCCCACAATTCATAGATATTTTCTTGATGATTATAATTCAAGGTAATGGGATGTTTATTGCGTTTCGTCGGATTATAACCTTGAATATGTGAGGCTAATGTCAACATGCCATTGGGCGTTAAATTGACTTTGGCGGTTAAATTTTGCAAATTCATATTACTCACCACATCTGCTAAAATCCCTTCAGTTAACCCACCGGATTTTAGCCCAGTGATCAGTTCTGGCCCCAATTTTAAGTTCACATCTTGCTCGTCCGTTTTGGTGACTTCGCCGTCACAAATAATACAATGCTCATTTTCCAACCAAAATGGGAGCGTCGCATTCACCCGCCCCGACAGGCCCACTTGGGTATATTCTGCCATGGTTAAGGCTTGCGATAAATCAATATTATGTAGCTGTACATTGGCGATTTTTTGTTGCGGTAAAGCAAATTTATTCACACTCATTTCGCCACCCAGTAAATTAAATTTTAATTCACTCAATGTCAGCGGGCGTTGTGCCGAATAAGGGTAATAACCTTGCACTTTCACACGCAGATTTTCAGCCACTAACACACCTGATTTCAGGTAATTGACCGACACTTGCACGGGATTTTTCACCAATTCTATGCGACTATTGAGGTAACGATAAGGCAACGCAAATTCAATGCCTCGCAATTCACCATCAGGAAACGCCACCTCCGCTTGTCGAATGGAAAAATGGCCACCCATTTGTAAACCCCGCTCGGTGCTGATATCAAAATCGGTTTGTCCTTTGATCGTGCCATTTAAAATTTCCCATTCCCAATTCTGCGGAAATAAGGTTTGGAACACTTTCGCAGATTGTTCTAACCAATATAGTCGCCCCACCAATTCATCATTGCGATAATGGGCAAATAATTTTATCGGGCCTAATCCGCCTGCGGTCATATTACCGGCTAAATTAAAATCTTTGAGCGCTTTGCCATCAATGCCTAATTCCAACACCGGTTTAACAAAATGCCCGCCGTAATCTAAACCAATGTCGGGAATGCTGGCTTGCAGTAAGCCTTGTAATTTCTCTTCTTCATAATACCAATGCAAGGTGTCTTTTAAGCGCATTTCAACCTTGGGGACACGGATTCCTGAGGTATAAAATTTCCCCAAATGGGCTTGTAATTGTTGGATTTCCACATGATCCGATTGCCATGCGCCTTTTCCGCTTACAGTAATTGGGCTTTTCAGCGCTTTCACATTGGCTTTGCCGTTAAAATTCCATTTCCACCAGTTGCTGTCACTGCTTTTCAAGATCACCCCATTGCGTTGAAAATCATCTGTACGCAAGGCGAATAATGAGGTAATCCCCGCCACAAATTGATTGGCTTGACCGTCTAAATGTAAATCAATATCCGAAAATTGGGCGGTGTGGCCTTGTAAAAAGGCTTGTAATCTTCCCCCTACGCCATACTTGCCAATAATCACATCTGTCATAGGAATTCTCACCGTCATATTGGCATTAGGCTCTTTCCAATTCACCCGTAAAGTGGATTTATCTTTGAATAGGGCAATCATATCCTCTTGATTGCCTCGTACATCAAACGCCGTGTCGACATAAGCAATGGACTGGCCGTATTTCACGTTGCCATGCGCTTCCAAAGGAATATTAAGACTGTCTTTGTTGATCGTACCTTGTGTACCATAAATCACAATATTGCCTTTGCCCGCCTCACCAGAAGAAAACAAACTCAACCGTACGTCCATATTGAGCGGAAACCAATCTTCTTCTGGTTTTCGTAAGGTTAAATTTAGCACCCCTTGCAAAGGCTGTTCCAATGCCGAAATATCCCAATAAAACTGGCTTTTTTCAATCTGAAATCGGTCTTTTTCCACCTTAAACGGCACATTTAAAATTGGCTGTTGATGTTCCACATCTTGCAAAACCAAGGTGCCTTGCCGATCTTGCCATTGCAAGGATAAATCCGCCTGCGTTAAGGCTAAATCGGGGCGTTGCCAATGTAAATTGAATTTCCCCTGTTCAGGAATATCCAATATATTTTGTGATAAGGCAAATTGAAAATCTGCTTGATGTTGCTGATCCGCTTGGGGTTGATAGGTTAAATGGCCACTCACTTGCTGTTCGGCTAAGGTTGCATTGAGTTGAATCAGCTCACGCTCGGGCGTTTTGCCCGTCGCTTGTAAATGGAGTTGTTGATCTTGATAAGACAAAGCGGCGCTTAATTGACTTTGCAATAATTGTTGCAGCGCAGGCGAACTGATGGCCTCCGCATTAATCACCTGTAAATCCGCAATTTCTACGCTCACATCAGGCAAACTGGCCAAAAGTGCGGTTAAATTAAATTCTGTTTTTGTGGCGTCGTCTGCACTCGGTATCTGTTGAAAACAAGCATAATCAAGGATAGCCTTTTCCGCCTGTAACGTGCGTTTATCCCACCAATAGGCTTGAACATTTTCTAATTGCACTAACGGACAAGCCACGGGCTGATTGAGATTCAGCGTAAAGCTAGGCAGTTCCGCCCCTTTGGTGGAGAGCGTGTTTTTTTCACCGATTTTAATGGAAATATCTTGTCCGAGAAAATGATTCGCCAGTTGCTCAATATGGCTCGGTGACAAGGCAAATAAGCTGATTGCCACCACTGCGAGTAACGTTACCGAAACAGAAACAAGACATTTTTTAACCATCTGCTTTCTTCTCTATATGAAGTACGCTAACATGGCCCAAATCGGTAAAAAACTGGCAATAAACAATAACAGCATTAACGCAGGATAATTGAGTTTTATTTTTCTAAAAATCGTCACCGCTAAAATGCCCATTAATGCCAAATGTGATAGGAAATAAAGCACCACAGCAAAATCATTGGCAAAATGCACCGCACTTGGATTCCATGCCATAAAAAGTAGTACCGACAGGATATTCAGTACCAACAATACCGCCATAATAAGCGGTAATAAAGCGATCAAACCTTGCAAGCGGTTACGTGAAATCACCAAGGCTAAATTGGCCAACACTACCCCAATAAACAGTTGGGCAAAGGGGCTATAAATCAAATAGGGTGCGCAATTCTCAACCATTAACAGCACATAGAGAACGATAGCAATCAGCCCAATCATTCCCCCCGCCAATAACCACGTATCACGGCGATCATCCTCTTGTGTCGGTTGTTTTAAGGCAATGATAACCATCAATGCCCCGCAAAAACAGAGCGCTAACGTGGTTAACGGGCGGATGTCATTTAACAATCCAATAATGCCGATAATCACCCAATACAAAGCAAAAAAGCCCTGTGCAGCCATTAACCGCCCACGTTGACCGGGGCAGATTTCCCCTTTGAAAAACACCACAAAACACAACAGTTGTGCGGCTAAAAAACTCAATGGCAACGCACGCTGTTGAAACATCATCACGTAACTTTCGGGAATGCACGCCAATAAAATCGGCATGATGGAAAAAAGTGCGGTGCGTTTTAAAGGGGTTTCTTCTGACATAATCAATCCAATCAATGTTTAAAATGATAAATAAGCGGCCATCACCAGCGCATTTTCACGCTTGCCCTCTGGTGTCGGGTAATAATCTCGGCGCACACAGACTTCATTAAAGCCACATTGTTCATACAATTTTTGGGCGTTATGGTTACTTTCTCGCACTTCCAACCAAAGGGTTTTAATGCCTTTTTGTTGTAATTGCACCAGTAATTGTTGCAGTAATTGAAAGCCTAATTTTTGCCCTTGAAAAGCGGGATCAATGGCAATATTAAATAATGTCGCCTCATCCACCACGATTTGACTAATGGCAAACCCGACAATCTGCTGATTAACGCTAATTTTAAGATTATGATAACGCTCACCCTGATTATTTTTCAAGGTGCCCATGGACCAAGGCACTAAGTGCGCCGCCTGTTCAATCTCAAAGAGGCGTTCAAAATCCTGAGGTTCAATCCATTCAATGCGGATATGACTTGACATAGCGTTCCTTATTGACGTTTTTTCGGCAAGCGATCCACGTCGGTTTTTTTCTCAATTTCTTGTTCTTGATAATCAAACACCGGCAACCCCCATTCAAAACGGATCGCCAATAAACGGATAATAAAGCCACTGAGTAAAGTGATGATCACTACAATATCATGCTGAATACCCAGTTCATGCAAGGCAATGTAAATACAGGTCGCCAATAAGGCCACACTGGCATAGAGTTCTTTTTGAAACACCAGCGGAATACGGTTACATAATAAATCACGCAACACGCCACCGAATGCGCCCGTGATAATGGCGGCGATAGTGGCAATAATATAACCATGACCCATATCCAAGGCAATTTGTGCGCCAATAATGGAAAACACGATCAACCCAACGGCGTCAAGTACTAAAAAAATGGTACGAAAATAGCGCATAAAGTGGTTAATAAAGGGCGCAATAAACACGGTTAACACCGCCGCCGTGGCCACAATAATAAAATATTCGGGGTGTTTCACCCAACCTAGCGGATAATGCCCTAACAACACATCTCGCACGGACCCACCACCAATGGCGGTCATGGAGGCAATAATAATCACCCCAAAAATATCCATTTTTTCTCGCCCAGCGGCTAATGCCCCCGTAATGGCCTCGGCGGTAATACCAATGATATAGAGAATGGAAAGTAGCATAGGTTTTGATTGTTGGTAAAAAGTGCGGTTGATTTTAGCGTAGTTTGGAGGAAATAGCAAAAAAGGAAAATCTATGCGTTATCCCACACTTTCGCTGACGTTGTAGCCTCGCTAGGCAAGTCTGCGCTTGATATCGTTTAGTTTGTTATTTTAGGAATGTTTTATATGTAGCTTCAGCAATCAAAAGCTCATCAAATTTCTTGATGATTTGTTCTTCACTACATCCTACTGAACAATTTATAATAGATCTGAGTTGTAATATTCGACCATCAGTACTCTGCAACACTTTCACATACACTTCAGAATGATTTAGCTCATTAATTTGAAATAAACTTAACGGCTCATGAATATCATTTTCAAAAAATATTGTCGCATCGTCAACAAAAACTACAGCAGTTCTTGTTACCCATGCATAATTAAACACAAAACCGTATTTACTTGGTCTGTTTACTACCGAAAATGGCACATTATGTTTTTTCGCTGTTTTAACCAATATTTTTCTATATCAGAAAGTCGCCAATCATCTTTAACTTTCACGGTTCTTTCACTCGCAAAAGCATTGATAGTCATAGATAACCCTATAAATAGTAACAGAATAGAAAATGTCTTTTTCATAAACAATATTCCTTTTGCATTTAAATCAAACCTATATGATCTTTTGTGTTCTCAATTCTCTAAGCAAGGTGTTGATATTATCGGAAACGGTTGATCTTGTCGCTTCTGAATCATAGCCTGGTATTTTAGGTAGTGCTTTATGTGTTAATTAGAATAGCCACAGCGTGGCGTAACTATGCGTAACCCCGTACGCCAGTACGGGGTATTGTAGGATAAAAAGACAAAAACCCCAGTCACTCTCGTAACTGGGGTTATCTTAATAATAAAAAACCTGATGGCGACCTACTCTCGCATTGGGAGTCCCAACACTACCATCGGCATCACAGCATTTCACTTCTGAGTTCGGCATGGGTTCAGGTGGGGCTACTGCATTATGACCATCAGGA